>JAAFHI010000066.1 GCA_013298335.1 Actinomycetota bacterium | reverse complement strand
ATCGGACGCCCGGTGCTGACCGACCTGCGGGCGTTTGACGGCGAAAACCGCGAAACGGTCGCGATGCTGACGCCGTCGCCGATTCCCGATCTGTTTGTCGGGCGTCCGGTCACGGCCTACTTCAAGCTCGGCGCGGGAAATTCGGTTCGAGTGAGCGGCAAACTTCCCGACGGAACCGCCTGGGAACAGACGCTTTCCGTCGAGGAAACGGCGCTTCCGGCGATTGCGAACTTGTGGGCGCGGCGGCGTGTGACCGACCTTGAAGACAAGTTCCGGATCGAGCCGCACCGGCAGATGGAACTTCAGGAGGAAATCGTCGCGCTTTCCGTCCGGCACTCGGTTTTGACGCGCTTCACGGCGTTTCTGGTCGTGGACAAGGCGGAAATCGTCAACGCGGGCGGCAATCAGCTTTCGGTGGTGCAACCCGTGGAAACGCCCGCCGATTGGGAAATGGATCAAATGGACAATTCCGGTTCGTTCGCGATGCCGACGATGGTTGGTTGCGCCGCGCCATCCGCGCCTCCGATGGCCCCGCCGCCGATGATGATGCCGTCTCCGGCGATGATGCCTCCCGGTGCCCCGTCGCGGGCGAGAAGCGCGGCGCCTCCGGCCCAGTCGAAGGCGGGCGGTATCTTCAAACGCGCGATGAACGTTTTCTCCGGCAAAGCCCCCGAACTGATCGAGCCGGAATATGAACGGGCGATCACCATGCCGCCCGATCAGAAGACGGAACGGGCCGAATTCACCACCCGATTCGCCGAACTGGCGAACGTTTTCGAGGAAACCGCGCTCGCGATTCTCGAAAAGAAACCGGTGGACGCCACCGCGCTCGACGCGGCGCGCAAGGCGGCGGTGAGCGCCGTCAACGCACTCGACGACGCGGCGGACCTGACCGAAACGCAGGTTTTCCTGCGGAGTACGCTGGCCGGGTTCATCGCGGCGCTGAACTCCTCGGCGACCGGGGCCGAGTCGATGATTGCCGAAGTTGAAGCGCAGTTGAAGAAAGCGAACGACGAAATCGCGGCGCGGTTTGGCGGGCAACCGTCGGCGGGTGACGGCGGGTTCTGGTCGGGCAGTATTTGAAAACCTGAACACGAAGGCACAAAGACACAGAGGCACGAAGAGTTGGAATGAGTCCAATTTCTTCGTGCCTTTGTGACTTCGTGCCTTCGTGTTTCGTTCTTTACTCCGACGCGGTTGCCACGGGTGCCCGCGACTCCTGGTGACGCAGCTCATAAGCCCGTTTCAACTCGGCTTCGTGCGGGCCGGTCGCGCGCCAGGCATACGTGCGGGCGAAGTGAAAATTGCGCCAGTCGCGGGATTCCGGCGGCATCCAGTTGGCAAACAACTGCTCGGCCAGAATCGTCCGGTCGGATTGGGGAAGTTTCGGCAGGGCATCGATGAGGTCCGGCACGGCGTCCGCGCTCAGGCCCTTGTTGTAGGAAACGTCGAACGGTTTCCCCTGCGCCATCCGCTCCACGTTGTAGCGCACGATCAGCCGGTCGGGATTCACCACGTTGAGCGCCACCGCCATCGCGAGTCCGGCGGCGAGCGCGTGGAAGGCAAACTTGTCGCGCCGGTCGCGCAGCACGGTGAAGATGAAAATCAGGAAGGTCGCCGCCATCCAGAGCATGAAGGCCGACACGTAGAAGCGCAGTTCCGTCAGCCCGAACTCCTGCTGATACAAAGCCATGCGGTAGACCGCCGACCCCATCATCACGAACAGGAACCCGACGAGACTGCCCGCCATCAGCTTGAACGTCACGGCCTGGGGGCGTTCGTCGCGCCGGGCGATGCGGTCGAGGATGATCAGAAACGGCAGCGTCAGCGCGGCGACGGCGGCGAGTTCGAAGAAACCGCTCCGGGCGTACTCGGTGTAGGTAATGCCGGCGGCGAGGACGCGCGTCCGACCGCCGAACAGATAGGCGAACTGCACCGCGACGAAACTGCCGAAAAGCAGGTTCATGCTGCCGAGGACGACCGAGGTTTCCACAAATCCGAGCTTGAAGAATCCTTCGACCGCGTTCCGGGCCGTATCGCTTTCCTGGTCTTCACTTTTTTCTTTTGGAATTTCAATGGAATCGGAAACGAGTGCGCCCCGCAGAAATCCGGTCACGAACCATCCGGCGAACCCGATCAGAAACCCGTGCTGAATCATCGCGACTGGGTCAAACCGGAAGAGGCCGGTCAGCAGGCCCTTGAACGCGGCGTCCGCCGAGGCGAGCAGCGTCCCGAAGACGATCAGCAGCGGCGCGGCGATGAAGACGCCCCGCAGTGCGGCCACGCTCCGGCGGGTCCAGTCGTTGCGTGGGACGCCTCCCCATTTGACATCGTTGAACAGAATGAACAGCGGCCCCACGACGGAGGTTCCGAAAACCGCGAGCATGCCGAAGGCAAAATCGAAGAGTCGTACGCGCCGCAGCCTGCGTCCGAGGCTGTGGAGCAGAATCAGGCTCACGATGATCGCCGTCGAAAGCCAGTTGACGGCGGTCAGAAACGGCGAATCGCGCCAGAGGGCGAGGGCCGGAAACAGCAGCAGGGCCGGCCAGAGCCAGCGTTCGCGGTCGAGGAGTTCCGGACGATGGTGGCGGGCGATAAAAATGGTCGCCGCGCCGATGGCCGCCGTGACCAGAAATCCGTTCAGTCCGAGCGGCCAGGCGCGGAGCAATCCGTCGCACAGAATTCCGACGAGCAGTCCCGCGCCGAGGATTCCCCACGCCATCCGCGAACGGGCCTCCACGGCTTTGTCCGTTCCCTGCATATCCAGATCGAGTGCTTCGATCATTGTGACCTCCGATACCCTTTTTGAATGAATGACTTCTCAGGCAGAGTGGATTGGTAGCATAAGTACTTTATAAATCAAAGTACATTTTCAAAAAGAAGCGGCGCACCCGAAGATGCGCCGCGTCGAGGGTTCGTCCCGAATGAACCGGGCTGAACGGTTACGGATTTACCAGATCCGGCATCCGGCCTCGCGGATCATCGGCGCGCCTTTCGGGCAGTTGAACGCCTTGGCGAAGGTCGGCATGTTGGAGATCGTGCCGTTGACCCGGAACTGCGCGGGCGAGTGCGGGTCGGTCAGAATCTGCTGCCGGAGGAACTGCGGACGGGCGTTCGTGCGCCAGACCTGCGCCCAGCCGATGAAGAACCGCTGCTCCGCGGTGTAGCCGTCGATGACCGGGCCGGGCTTGCCCCCGAGCGATTTCTGGTAGGCCAGATAGGCGAGCGTCAGCCCGCCGAGGTCGGCGATGTTTTCGCCGAGCGTCAGCTTGCCGTTGACGTTGAGGTCATCCACCTTGAAGGAGGAATAGAAGTCGGCGATGCAGGCGGCGCGGCCGTCGAAGTTCTTTCCGTCGGCTTCCGTCCACCAGTCGTTGAGGTTGCCGTCCTTGTCGTACTTGCGGCCCGAATCGTCGAACCCGTGCGAGATTTCGTGGCCGATGACCGCGCCGATGCCGCCGTAGTTGACCGCGTCGTCGGCGTTCGGGTCATAGAACGGTGATTGCAGGATGCCCGCCGGGAAGACGATTTCGTTCATGACCGGGCTGTAGTAGGCGTTCACCGTCGGCGGCGTCATGCCCCAGCGCGTCCGGTCGACCGGCTTGCCGATTTCTTCCAGATTGCGCTTCGAGAAGAACTTCGAGCAGGCGCGGACGTTGTCGACGAGCGAGTCGCGCGAAATCTTGACGCTCGAATAGTCGATCCAGACATCCGGATAACCGATTTTGACCACGATCTTGTCGAGTTTGGCGAGCGCCTGCTTGCGCGTCTCGTCGCTCATCCATTCGAGTCCGGCGAGGTCGTCGCGCAGCGCGGCGCGGATGTTGCCGACCAATCCCAGAACTTTCTTCTTGGCCGCCGGGCTGAAATGCTGCTTGACGTAAATCTGACCGAGCGCTTCGCCGAGCATGTTGTCGGACAGCGAGGTCATGCGCTTCTCGCGCGGGAGGTTTTCCTTCGTTCCAGTGAGAATCTTGCCCGAGAACTCGAAGTTCTGGTCCACGAACTGCTTCGAAAGCAGCGGTGCGGCGCCACTGATGACGCGCCAGCGCAGATAGGTCTTCCAGTCGGCGATGGGCGTGGCGGTCAGTTGCTTGCCGAGCGCCGCGAAGAACTTCGGCTGGCGGACGTTGACTTCCTGAATCGAACCGACGCCGAGACCGGCGAAGTAGGCGTCCCAGTCGATTTCCGGCGCGAGCGTTTTCAGTTCCGCGCGGGTCTTCTTGTTGTAGGTGGCTTTCGGGTCGCGCTGTTCGACCCGGCTCAGGGAGCCTTCCGCCAGCTTCGTTTCGACCGCCATGACGGTTTTGGCGTTGGCCGCCGCCGTGGCCGCGTCATCGCCGAGCAGTTCGAACATTTTGGCGACGTGCTTGACGTATTCCTCACGGACCGTCTTCGACTTCGGGTCATCCCGGAAGTAGAAATCGCGTTCCGGCAGTCCGAGACCGCCCTGCGACAACTGACCGATGATTCTGGTGCTATCCTTCGCATCCTGTCCGCCGCCGAAGTTGAACATGGTCCGGACGCCGGTGCCCTGGAAACCGACGATGGCCGACTGAAGCGACGCGACGTCGGAAATGGCCGCGATGCGGTCGAAATCGGGCTTCAGCGGGGCCGCTCCCTGCGCTTCGATCTTGGCCTCGTCCATTGCGGCGGCGTAAAAATCGCCGATTTTGCGTTCGAGGCTGCCGGGCTTCGCTTTGGTATCCTTGGCCGCGGCTTCCAGAATCTCCATCAGATGCTTCTGATTGCGCTCCTGGAGTTCGTTGAAACTGCCCCAGCGCGGGTAGGCGTCGGGAATCGGCGTGCGGGCCATCCAGCCGCCGTTGACGTACTTGTTGAAATCGTCACAGGGTTTGCAGGTCTGGTCCATGTTCGACGGATCGAAACCGAGTTTGGCGTTTTTCGCCTTGGCGGTGTCGCCCGGCGGCGTCGCCAGAATCGGGAGCGCGGCGGACAACGCAAGTGTGCCGGCCAGCGCAGCGGTAAGAATACGCATAGCGAATACCTTTCCGTGAGGAATGAAAAATTGTTTGAAGCGGTGCGCGGAGGGTGAGTCGAAAGACGCAATTCCGCATTGTGCCGAGGCTATACGAATGAATGCAACCGGTTGGTTCGGATTTCATTTTTTCGGCGGGTTTGTCTTCGCCGACGCGGTGGCGTTCGCCGAACGCTACTTTCCTCCGACGCTCGGCATCGGCCTCTGCGTCCTGATTGCCTTGGCGGTGACGGCCATCGTCCTGCGCTCGGCCCGATGGATTGTCAAACGGACGCCGACCGACACCGACGACAAGATTCTCTCCGCCGTTTACGGGCCATTACGCCTTTTCCTGTGGCTGGGCATTTTCAACCTCGGCTTCGAATGGCTGGCTTTTTCACAGGCCACGACGCTCGTCGTCGAGCGGGCCATGACGGTCTCGCTCACCCTCGTCGCGCTCTGGATTGCCTTCCGGGCGGTTTCCATCGGATCGGAGATCACGCTCTCCCGGCTGACCCAGGGCGAGGACGAACAAAGTCAGCGTGGCGCGGCGACCCGGATTTCGATCTTGCAAAGGACGATTCAGGTCGCGCTCGTCGTGATCGGCGTGGCATTGGTGTTGATGCAGTTTTCGGTGGTTCGCTCAATCGGCCTCTCGCTGCTTGCCTCGGCCAGCATTGTCGGCGTGGTCGTCGGTATCGCCGCCCAGAAATCGCTTGGGAACTTCGTCGCGGGGGTGCTCATCGCCATCGCGCAGCCCGTCCGGGTGGGTGATTCGGTCGTGGTCGAGAACGAATTCGGCAAAGTCGAGGAACTGACGCTCACCTTTGCCTTCATCCGCCTGTGGGACAAACGCCAGCTCATCATCCCGGTCGCCTATTTTCTCGATAAACCATTCCAGAACTGGACGCGCTTCACCCCGAACCTCATCGGTACGGTCTTTCTTCAGACCGATTTCGCCATTCCTGTCGAGCGGATGCGTGAAGAACTGACCCGGCTGTGCCAGGCCAGCGATCACTGGGACGGCCAGACCTGCCGACTGGTCGTGTCCGAAACGTCGAATCAGGCCATGACGCTCCGGGCAACCGTTTCGGCCTCCGATCCCGACCATCTGTTCGACCTGCGGTGCGAAATCCGGGAAGGACTGCTGGCGTGGCTGCGCGATACCGATGACGGACGCTTCCTGCCGATCGCGCGGCAACGCACCATCGGGTGACGAAACGCTCCAATTCCCATAGCCTCACTCGCGGTTTCCCATAGCCTCACTCGCGGACTCGCTCCGGCTATGGGCTATCTTCTTTAAAACACGAAACTTTGAAACGGCAGCCTGACCGTGAGGGAGGGCTTGTATTTTCAAAATGTTGAAACGGCAGCCTGAGGGAGGGCTGGAATTTTTATGCGGGAACGATTTCCCGCGCCGCGCGTCCCCCTGCGTTCAAGAACACCATTCCATTTTTTGAATTTGCAGGGGAGTTTTCAGATGAAATTCATTTCGCTCGCGCTTTGTCTCGCCATCCTGTCGTCGGTCGCCACGGCTCAGGGGCGTTCCGACCGACCGGGGACGACCGCCCCGCCGCCAACCGCCACGACAAGCGAACGCCAGACGCTGCCGCTCAAACGGGTCGTGCTCTACAGCAACGGCGTCGCCTACTTCGAACGGCGGGGCCGCGTCACCGGAAAGGCCGAAATCGCGCTCAACTTCAAACAGACGCAGGTGGACGACGTCCTCAAGTCAATGGTCGTGCTCGATCTCGGCAAGGGACGCATCGGCTCGGTGAGCTACAACTCATCGGCCCCGCCCGCCGCGCGACTCGGCGAAATTCCCTTCTCGATGTCGCCGACGACCGACAGCAATGACCAGAAAGGCGGCCTCGCTGGCGTGCTCGCGCAGTTGCAGGGCGCGCGCGTGACCGTGACCGGGGCCAGCCGGACCGTCACCGGCGCGGTGCTGACCGTCGAACACCGGAAATCGCAGGTTGCGCCCGACAAACTGCCGGTCATCACCAATTTTCTCGTGCTCTCGGCGGAAGGCGGCGAACTGGTGAGCCTCGACCTGGCGGAAATCCGGTCGCTCAAACTGGCCGACGGCGAGGCCCGGAAAGACGTTGAAACCTTCACCGAGGCGAGCGCGGCGGCCCGACGGCGCGATTCAAAGACGATTCTCGTCACCTCGGACGGCGCGGGCGAGCGCGAAATGGTCATCAGCTACACGCTGGCGGCGCCGATCTGGAAGACGACCTACCGCGTGGTGCTCGACCCGGCGGGCAAACCGTATTTCCAGGGGTGGGCCATCGTGGACAACGTGAGCGAGGACGACTGGACCGACGTGTCGCTCTCGCTCGTGTCGGGATCGCCGACCTCGTTCATCCAGCCGATTCAGCAACCGCTCTACAAGTACCGCGAGGTCAAGCCTTTACCCGAAGGCGTCCAGGAAACGCCGCAGGACTACATCGGCGAGGGCGGCCAGCCGGGCAAAACCTGGACGGCCATCGCCGACGAACGCAACGAGGCGGCGGAACAGGCCCAAATCCGGGATCGCGCGACCGCCAACCAGCGCGCCAACCGACCGATCGTCGCCGAACGCCGATCGCGCGACGGCGGTCTCAAACTTGAATCAACAGCCAATGTCGCCACCGGAGCCGGGGGAGGCTACGGCAGGGCCGAGGCAGCGCCCTCAGCCGACGTTTCGGAGGCGCTCCGGAGCGGCGACGCGGGCGTCGCGGCGGCGGCGACCGGCGGCGACATCGGCGATTTGTTCGAATACAAGGTTTCCCAGCCCGTGAGCGTGCCGCACAACCGGTCGGCGATGATTCCGATCGTGCAGGAGCAGTTCGACGGCGAACGGGTGTCGGTGTTCAATGAAGCGAAGTCGCGCGACCGGGCGTTCATCGGCATCCGGTTCGAAAACAGCACCGCGCTGACGTTCGAAAGCGGCCCGATGACGGTCATTGACGGCGACGCCTACGCCGGAGAGGCGCTGCTTCCGCGCGTCAAGCCGAAGGATCGCCGGTTCGTGACCTTCGGCGTGGACCTCGCGACCAAAATCGAGATCAAGCCCGAAACCGTCCGTGACCCGGTGTCGCTCATCAAGGTCGCCAGCGGAAAACTGCTCGCCTACTACTTTCTGGCCCAGAAAAAGACCTACACCGTCACCAACCAGACCGACCGGCCCCGGACGCTCTACGTCGAGCATCAACTGGGCGACGGCTGGCAGTATTCCGAGGACACGGTCCAGCCGAGTTCGAAGGGCGAAAACAACCTCTTCCGGTTCCGGCTCGAACTCGGCGCGCGCGAAACGAAGACGCTCGTCGTGACCGAACGGCAGCGGTCGTTCGACAACTACGATCTGGCGCAGATGTCCACCACCGACTTTGAACTCTTCGTCAACCGGAAGTACATCGACGAGGCGTCGCGCAAGGCGTTCGACAACATCTTCCGCCTCCGCAACGCAATTTCGGCCATCGACGCCCGGGTCGAGAAAATCGAAGCCGAACTCACATCCATTGAAGAAGATCAGGAACGCCTGCGGAAGAACATCGAGGCGCTCGGCAAGAACCTCCAGGCGCGTCAACTGATCGCGCGCTACGTGGCGAAGGCCAACCAGCAGGAAACCCGCATCGAGCAACTGAACGCCGAAAAGGAGAAAATCGAGGCCGAGAAGGAAAAGCTCGAAGCCGAACTCCTGGAAGCGACGCAGGCGGTGGCGTTTGAACGGAAGCTGTAGGCGGAAAAGGGGTCAGGAATCAGGGGTCGGGGATCAGGTTTTGGGTTTTGGAAGTTGAAATCCTTGACCTCTGACCCCTGATTCCTGATCCCTGTCCCCTGATCCCTTTTCAATCCACTTTCACATCCGCCTCGAACTTGCCGTATTTGTAAAAGGTGATGCAGTTGAGGCTGGTCGAATGTTCGCGGCGGAAGCCGAGCGCGACGCGCGCGTTGACCGGCAGGAAGTAGCTCCGGTCGCCGATGCTGACCCATCCGAACTCGACGACCGAGATGGCGTCCGAGACGGGGAAGTCGGCGGGAATGTCGAAGCACTCGGATTCCATGCGGACGACCTGCCGGGTTTCGGTATTGAGAAAAACGCGTCCCCGGTAGCCGGTCGTCACCCGTGCGTCACCGACCCGGAGTTCCTGTTTCGAGTATTTGGTCAGTACGGTGTAGGCGAAAACGCGGCAGGTCTGGCCGTAGAAGCTGGCCGTGCCCTCGTCGCGGAAATCGGTTTCCGACTGCGGATCGAAGAGAGCCTTGAGCTGGCCCGCGAACTGTCCGGTTGAGGTCAGTCCCCCGACTTTTTCGAGCGAAACCGAGGTTGAAACGCCTTTTTGCAGCTTGAGGTCGAGTTTTTCGCCCTTTTCCTGCGAATAGGCGATGGCGATTTCGAGGGAGTCCTGCAACTGCCAGCGGGCGCTGCCCTGTTTGATATAGCGCTGGACCTGCTGGCGGACGATGAAATCGGGCAGCGCCGCGACGTAGGCGAGGCTGGTCGCGCGGGCCTGCTCGATGAACGGCGCTTTCGGGTCGTAGAGCGGTTTGCCAGCGTCATCGCCCTCGGTGGTCACCACCTGAACCGCGTTCGTCGGTTTCGCGATGACCGCCTTGCGCCGGTCGTCGGCCCGCCAGAGGGCGCTTTCGACGCTCGCGCCCTTGAGAAACCGGATTTTCCTGCCGAAGGCTTCGTCCATCGCGAACGCAATGCCGCGCCGGTCGACATCGGC
>JAAFHI010001016.1:482-2174 GCA_013298335.1 Actinomycetota bacterium | reverse complement strand
CTCGGCTGGATTGGCCGCGCCCTGCTGTCATTCTACGGGATGGCGTTTTTTGGCTGGCTGACCGTGCAGACCGCCATCATCGGCGCGTCGGATCATCGGAACTTCATTGGATACGACGACTGCGAAGGGCCACCGGCAAACCCCATCGCCCCCCAATGGGACATGGATTCGTTCGTCAACTACACCTTTTTCGTCGTTTTTCTCGGCATCACCATCGTCCTCATCGGACAGACCCGCGACTTTCTCAAAAACGCCCACTTGGCGAGAATTTCACGCTGAAACCCTCATCCGGGACCGGTATGGAACCCCGCGCGTAAGCAAGGGGCGCCGCAAAACCATTGCCCGGCGCGGTGACGGCGGCGCAAAATCGGCGGTCATGCCGACCTTTGAAGTCAAAACCGAATCCCCCGCCGTCCGGTGCGACGTCTGCCATCAGGCGGACCTGTTCGATCCGGCGACGGGGGTTTGTACGCGGTGCGCGGATACCCAGAAACCACGGGAATCTGTCCCGGCAAAAGCTGTAAAGCGTTGGAGATACATCGGCCCGACGGAGATTCCATTTCGAATCCACCTCAGAAATTCCCTCATCGGGGGAATCGGAACGAGTTTTATTCCAATCACCATGTACTTCGTTTATGGAATCGTCGGTTCCCCCGATTCCTTTTTTCTCTGGGCGGCGTTTCCGGGCCTGACGGTCGGCCCTGTCGGCGGATTTCTCTATGGGCGGAAGAAACGCCGTCAAACCGCGCCCTTTGAATATTCCATAATGACCGACTATGCCTTTGAAACATTCGTTTGGCCGATGATCTTCCTGTACAGCCAGTTGATTTCAATTTCGATGGTTTTATCTCTAACGAGCAATCCTTCAATCTCCTGGTTCAATGTGCTTACACTTCTTTTCGTGATGCCCGGTTTCTGCTTTGCTTCAATCTTTGCCTGCACTTTCCTGGTTTTATTGCCAACCTGGGTCATCACTCGCCTTGACCGGTCGCTTTATGAACCGGCTGAATAGAAAAATCTGTCTTTCCAACGAAACATGTTCACACTTCCCGCCATCTATCCCATCACCGACCGCCGCCTGAGCGGACTGTCGCACCTCGAAACCGTCGAACGCCTCGTCGCGGGCGGCGCGACGCTGATTCAACTTCGCGAAAAGACCAACGATGCGCGCGCATTTTACGAAGCCGTGTCGGCGGCCATCGCATACGCCCGACCGCGCGGCGTGAAAATTCTCGTCAACGACCGGGTGGACGTGGCGCTCGCCGCCGGCGCGGATGGCGTCCATCTCGGACAGGACGACCTCCCGCCCGCCGCCGCCCGTCAGATTCTTGGAAATGACGCGATCATCGGTTTTTCGACCCATTCGGTCGCGCAGGCCATCGAGGCGGAACATTTTCCCGTGGACTACATCGCCATCGGTCCGGTCTTCACCACCACAACCAAGGAAAATCCCGACCCGGTCGTCGGACTGGACGGCGTCCGCGACGTACGCGCTCAAATCACGAAACCGCTCGTCGCCATCGGCGGCATTACCAGTGCGACGATGAACGACGTCTTCGTCGCCGGGGCCGATTCGGTCGCGCTGATTTCCGAGCTGTATCCGTCACCGGACGCCGTCACGCAGCGATTTCGGGACCTTTTGAATGGGGTACTTCCGGGATTTGGCGATGCAACGCACCGCGGCTAAACGAC
>JAAFHI010001016.1:0-432 GCA_013298335.1 Actinomycetota bacterium | reverse complement strand
TCACGGAGCGATTTCGGGACCTTTTGAATCGGTTACATCCAAAATTCGGCGATTCGGCACACCACGGCTGAACGACGAGCCGGAAATGGCTCGCGGCGGCGGATCGGAACGAACCGGCCTCGGCGCGGTTCGTTTTGCGATGTATTTTGTGGAATTACTTTTGACCGGAGCCGTTTCGCGACGCATTTTACCGTTTCGGCGTCCACTTTTTGAAAATCGCGACGCTCCGGGCCTGTTTTGCGGTCGATTTTACCGTTTTGCGACGGATTTTACCGTTTTGGAGCGCATTTTAAGCTCACGCGAGCCGTCCGGGCCCGTTTTGCGACGGATTTTACCGTTCTGCGGCGGATTTTATTGTTTTCCCGCGCATTTTACCGTTTTGCGACGCATTTTATCGTTTTCCGCCGGATTTTACCGTTTTGAAGGTCTCGG
>JAAFHI010000232.1:3429-6083 GCA_013298335.1 Actinomycetota bacterium | reverse complement strand
CCCTGACCCCTGACCCCTGACCCCTGACCCCTGACCCCTGAAATCGCCTTCCTTGACAATGACGCAAGCCGTCACTACCATTTGCCGCTATTGTTGCGGATGCTGCCTATATGTTGAAGGTACAAGACTTCGCGGCTCCGACGTTCAATCCTCAAAGGTACTCATTCAAAGATGTTAAGCGAGCGAATCGGCCAGGGCGGCAAGCGTGTGTTGGACGCGCTGGTCAGGTTTCTCGCGCGGGTCTTCCCGAATCCGAACTGGCTGACGTTCATCGGACTCATCATCAATATCTGGTGTGCGGTGCTGTACGGCTGGGGGCACTTCTTCTTCGCCGGACTGGTGATGATTTTCGCCAACCTGTTCGACATGCTCGACGGGAGCGTGGCGCGGGTGACGGGGCGGGTGACGCGGTTCGGCGGATTTTTCGATTCGGTGCTCGACCGCTATTCGGATGTCATCGTGCTCGTCGGGATCATGGTTTTTTACGCCCGCAACACCCCGCAGCACAGCACTTTGTATGTTGCGCTGACCGGGACCGCGCTGGTGGGATCGGTGATGGTGAGCTACACGCGCGCCCGGGCCGAAAACCTCATCAAGCAGTGCAAGGTCGGATTTCTGGAGCGCCCGGAGCGGGTCGTGCTGATCATTATCGGCTCGCTGACCGAAATCGGCCCCGAATCCAATCCTTTTTTGCATAAAACGCGGGCGGTTTTGTGGATTCTGGCTGTTTTATCGCACTGGACCGTCGTGCATCGGATGTACCATACGTTCCGCGAGGCCGAGCGCCTCGACGAACTTTCAGTCGGACCGGAGAAATCTTCCGGGCCCGACGATGCATCCGAAGACGTCCCGAAGACCCGTGATGGTGCCCAGTGGGCGCCGGTCGCCGCCAAAAAGTCGGCGGCGTTTCGTTAACCCCCCTATTGTCCGTTCGATTCGAGAGGAGAAAACCCGAATGCTGTGTCCGTGCTGTGGCCGAACCGCGGAGGATTTACGCCAGGGATGTGAATGTGGCGCGCGCGCCGTTGCCGACCCCCAGACCGATGAAATCTTCGCCATTCCGCGCATCGGGCGACCACTGACCGGTCTTTCCCTCGCGTTGCTCGGCCTTGGGTGCGTGCTGACGAAGTGGATGTTCATTCCCGCCGCCGCCGCCGCCTATTTCAGCTACACCGCGTTGCGGCAGATCCGTTCCGACCGCGAACGCTTCGGCGGACACCGGATGGCCATGGCGGGCGCCGCGCTCTCGACCGTCATCGTGGTGCTGATGATCGGCGTTTTCGGGTTGAAGATTTCGTGGTGGATCGACGGCGAGCATGAAGCGCGGCAGGCCGCGACCCGCTCGCGCATGATGGAACTCGCCATCGCGCTCGATTCCTACAAGAAAAAGCATCAGACGCTCCCGTCGCAGTTGAACGATCTGCGTTCGGAAGGCCTGCTCTCCGGCGCGGCGGCTGACTACTGGGAAACGACGCTGACCTACAAGCCGACCGGGCAGATCGCCTCGACGGCGACCACCGTCCCGACCTTTACGCAGTATCGGCTGACCTCCGCCGGTCCCGACGGCGCGTTCGGCACGGCTGACGACATCGTGCTCAACGATAGCGTGTTCACTTCTTCCATGACCGAAACGGCATCGGCCAGATAGTTCCGGCCTTCTTTCAAGGGGAATCGTTTGTGGCGACACAAACTGCTTCGCCACCCGAACGCGGTCTGCGGGCGTGGTGGCGAAAAATTTGGAAAAAGGAAGATCCGGAGGTTCGCCGCCGTCGATTGCTGCGGGAGCAGGGACGGATCGTCGAAGGCGTCGTGATTGACGTCCGCAAGGACCTGCCCGGAAGCTGCATGGTGGCCTACCGTTACGAGGTGGCGGGCGTTTCCTACGAATGCTGCCACGAACTCGACGCCTCGCAGCAGCCCGCCGACTACTGGCTCGGTCAACGGATCAGCGTCCGGTACGCCCCGCGCTTTCCCGCCAATTCCATCGTCGTTTAATCCGGTTTTTCAACCGCATTCGGCCCGCTTCGGCGGGCCTTTTCATTTTCCGGCACTCCATTTGCATTTCATTTCAACCGGGTTCGTTTGAACCTTCCAACTTGTTGAAACGAAAGGCAAAAGATGAACGGATTTCATTGCGCACTCCTGAAAATGCTCCTGCTTTCGGCGCTGGTGATCGGTTCTACCGGGGCGCTCCGGGCGCAGGAGGAAGAAAATTTCCCCGAACCGGAAGAGAAACAGTCATGGGTGGACCGAACCGGCGCGCGGGCGGCGTTCGTGGCGGATGCCGGGCTGGCGGTCGTCCGGAAATCCCCGTCGGTCACCGGCGAACTGAAAACCCGGCTGCGGGTGGGCCGCCGAATCTACGTTTTGAGTTCGAAGCGCACGTCCGACCGGCGAGTGTACTTTTTTATCGCCGTCACGCGCCGCACCCGGGGCTGGATCGACGCCCGCGCGCTCGTGCGGGCAGGATCGCGCGGAGACGACGACCGGCTTTTCCGCCTCCTCGCCGCCGAACCGGGCAACTTTGAACGCCTGCGGTTGTGGACGGATACTCGCTCGAGCGCGAGAACGGTGACGTCGCCTCGGAAACCCTCAGTGAGGGCGAGCGAACTTTCATAACATTCCTTTACTTCGCTCAATCGCTGCAGGGAACT
>JAAFHI010000232.1:0-3419 GCA_013298335.1 Actinomycetota bacterium | reverse complement strand
CCGGCTTTTCCGCCTCCTCGCCGCCGAACCGGGCAACTTTGAACGCCTGCGGTTGTGCGGCATCTTCGCAACCCTCTTCCCGCATTCGAAACTTCTGCCGAAGGTCCTGCTGGAAACGGGACAAACCGCCGAGGCCGAAGTGCCCGCGTTGACCCGGCGGGCGGAACGGCGGGTCGGCACGCGACTGGCGGCGGGGAACTCGGACGCTGACGGGTATTTCGAGAATGACCCGGTGCTCGACCGGTACAACCGGCTCGGAGTGGTTTTTCGATATGAAGAGGCCGAGAAAACCTACCGCTACGACGGCGCGGCCTACCGGAAACTGGTTTTACGGTTTCCGAAATCGCCGGAAGCGGCGCTCGCGCGGGAAAAACTGGCCGCGTTTCACCCGTGAGGACGGCGTCCGCGCAGAGTGAACAGCCGGGGAACGCTCATTTCGGGAGCGTCTTCGGCCCTCCATTCGTCCAGCCGGACAATTTCAAACCCGGCGGCAATGGCCGAATTGACGAAATCGGCGACGGAATGAACGACGGCGGTCACGAAAACCGTCTCGCCGGTGGCCGGATCGGTGAATTCGGCCTGTTTGCCCTGAAGCTGGCGGAACGGATGAAGTTCGCACAGAAAGAATTCGCCGCCCGGTTTCAGCACCCGAAATGCTTCCCGGAAAACGGGTTCCAGTTCGTCGATGTGTTCCAGCACCAGCGTTTCAAGCACGAAGTCGAAGCGGTGATCCGGTGCGGGCCACGGCTCGCGGACGTCGTGCCGGGCAAAGCTCACGGTTTCCGAAGTTACCCGCGCCCGCGCCCGTTCGAGCATGCCTTCCGAAAAATCGAGCGCCGAAACGCTTCGGGCGCGTTCGGCCAGCCAGACGGTATTCCGGCCCGTGCCGCAGCCGATTTCGAGGACGTCGCGCCCGGCGAAGTCGAATTGCTGACGTTCAAGGGCCACCGTCGCCAGATCGCGGGTCGGATTGGCGTCGCTGTCGTAGGTCGCGGACCACGCGTCGTATGAGGTCTGGACTTCGAGGATTCGTTTCGGCTCAGTCATGGCGTTCGGGATGATGAAGTTGAAGAAACAATCGCCGCTTGATGGCGGCCCATCTTTTCAAAGGTGGCGGGGCGTCCACAATTTTTTATTCTGACTTCGCCCGCGCACCTCCACGCATTCTCGAAAATTGGTGATAGGATTGGATACACCGCAAGTGATTTCAATTCTTTGGTTTCCGGCTCCGAACACTCATGCGCCTCTGGGTTTCGAAAAACAGCGAAGTACCGCCCCGCGAGCAGATTGTCACGCAGATGATGCTCGCCATCGCCAGTCAGGAACTCAAACCCGGCGAGAAATTGCCGAGTACGCGGGAACTGGCTCGGCGATTCCACATTCATGCCAACACCGCCAGCGCGGCCTACCGGGAACTCGCGGCGCGCGGCTGGGTCGAAAACCGGCGGGGAAGCGGCGTCTACGTCAAGACGCTGACCTCCGACGCGCTCGCCGAAAAAACGCTCGAACTCGACCGGATCATCGCGACGTTTCTCAACATCGCCCGGCGGCAGGGCTATTCCATCGCCGAAATCAAGAACCGCGTCGGTCAGTGGCTCGTCGCGCAGCCGCCCGATCATTTTCTGCTCATCGAACCCGAACTCGAACTGCGGGCGATTCTCGAATACGAAATCACGCAGGCGACGGGGTTTCCGGTACGCAGCATCGGGTTCGACCAGTGCGGCGACGAATCTGCCTTCATCGGTGCGGCCACGGTTTCGCTCTACAGTTGGGCGGCGGATTTGAATGGGAAACTGCCTTCCGACGTGTCGTGCCTCTGGCTGCGGACGCGCCCGGTGGCGGCGACGCTGCCGATGGATCAGTTGAAGGTCGCCGACCGGCTGGTGACCGTCGTTTCACGCTGGCCGGATTTCCTGCGCTGGGCGCGGGCGGTTTTTCTCGCCGCGGGCGGCGATCCGCTGTCGCTGAATTTTCGCGACGCCCGCGAACCCGACTGGCTCGAACGGCTGGCCGGGAGCGATCTGCTCGTGACCGAGGGCGTGACCGCACGGCAATTGAAGACCTTCAAAAACGTCTGGGTTTTTCGGGTTCTGGCCGACGACTCACTGGCCGAATTGAAGGAATACGTCGAACGTTTCCTCGAACCGGAGGCGCTCGAACCGAAGGTTCTCCCCGACGTCGACGGGTGTTGCACTCCCTGAAGTTGCACAGCGGGGCTGGAGCGGCGAGCAGTTAGTGGTTAGTAGGGAGCGGTTAGTAATGAGCGGTCAGCTCAGGAGTCATCCGTTTTCGGAAAGTGTTTTGGACGTTGATTTCCCCTGCCCATCTTTCAAGGCCGACTCCCGCTTGTTGACTGCAAATAACTGACTACTAACGACTAAACGCTAACTACTTGTATCGGAGAAACTCAATGTTCGACCGTTTTTTAGGCTCTCTATTCGTCACGGGAATGATTCTTGTCGTATTGGCCATCATCGCGGCGGCCATTTCCTATCTCGCCGGCTGGCATTTTCCGCCACAGATTCCCCCAGCGATGGTGTTCACCATCGGCCTGGGCGTCGTCAGCTATTTATGGATGTTGCTGATTCTGACCGTGCCGTGGGACATCCACTTCAAGGCGAAGGCGGTGCTGTTCGAAATCGAGCGGTCCATCGAGGTCGGCATTCCAGTCAACGAGAAGCGCCACCTTTACGTCGGATGGGTGAAGAAAGTCACGCTGCTCATCGCGATTGCGCTCCATATCGTGACGTCCCTCGGCCTCGCGGGCGCGACCTACTTCTACGGCTGGCGGTTCGGTTACTGGTACGCCGCGTTCTTCATCCTCTCGATGGGGTTTCGGCCCATCGGTTCGGCCTTCGAGTACGTCAAGGCCAAACTCGCCGAAATCAACGATGAAGTGAAATTCCCCCGCGAGGACACCTTCAAGCTGCGCTCCGATCTGACCTCGCTCGAAGGCAGCATCGTGATGCTCCGGGAATCCATCGACGCGCTGAATGAACGGCTCAACCGGATGGACGAAACCGACGGCAGGAATCACCAGGACGTGCTCGACCTGCAAATCGCCCTCGAACGCACCGAAGCGTCGTTCCAGAGCCGCATCGGACAACTGACCGACGAGGTCGAACGTTCACTGACGAAAGTGTTCGATCAGCAGGATGTGGTGAACGGTCTGCGGGCGTTCGCGCGCCTGATCAAGCAGGCCTGAGTGGAAGGGCATGGGGAATAGGGAATGGGGGATGGTGAAAGCGACGGATTCATTGAAGAAGGCGACTCGGGAACGGAAAGGGTTTGATCACCATTCCCCATGCCCTATCCCCCATCCCCCTGCTTTTCACATCGCGATTTCGGCAATCAGTCCCGGCATCAGGCCGTCGAGCATGTTGAGTGCCTGGCCGATGTTGCTTTCCTTCGTGAGCACG
>JAAFHI010000743.1 GCA_013298335.1 Actinomycetota bacterium | reverse complement strand
CGATCCGGGCCGCCACCAAGCAGATTCAGTCATTTGTGGGCAAGGTCTTCAAACGTGACGATAAATCCGAGGGCGGATGAAGATGCGTTTTCCACGTAAAAAATTTGCACGAATCATGAAAGATGCGCTAGAGTCGCCGACTCACAGTTATGGCGGGTGTAGCTCAGTCGGTTAGAGCGCTTGGTTGTGGCCCAAGAGGTCGTGGGTTCGAGCCCCATCACTCGCCCCAGATTTTCCTTCAAATTCTCTCCTGAGTTTTTTGCCGCCCGCGTGGGCGGCATCTTTCGTTTCTGGGACGACATTTCAGGCCTTCGGAGTCGGCGGGACAAAAAAAAGGTGTACGATTCTTGACACTTACATTCCGACAACGGTATCTTCCGCCCTTGTTTTTTTTCATATTGACCGTGAACTTTCTTCCCCGTTCACGTCCTTCTTGCCTATGATTTCCGCCATTTTTTCCGCTTTTCCGAGCGTTGTGTTCGCCGCCGAAGGCAGTCTGTTGAGTGTCGATAAGTCATTCTTCGTGACCGTTATCGTCTTTCTTGTTCTTCTTCTCGCCCTCAACTTTCTGGTTTTCAACCCCATTCTTGCGGTTCTGGACAAGCGCGAAAAACTGACGACCGGTTCGGTTCAGGGAGCGCAGAGCCTCCTTCAGGACATTGACCGTCGGATGGCCGAGTACGAGGCGCAGCTTCGGGCCGGTCGGGTCGATGCCTACAAGATCGTCGAAACCCGCCGGACCGAGGCCCTTCAGGCCCGGGCCGATCTGATTCAGGCGGTCAAGGACGAAACCGGCACGCACGTGGCCCAGGCCAAAAAAGAATTGAGCGCCCAGGTTGCGGCGGCGAAGACGGACCTCTCCGTCGAGGCCGAACGGATGGCTTCCGCCATCTCGACCGCGATTCTGGGACGCCAGGTTGGAAACTGAACATGAACGAATCTTTTCGTGTACTGAACATCGTCTTCGCTGAAGGCCTTCCGCTCGGGATCAAGTTCCTCAACTTCGCCATTTACGCGGCGGCGCTCACGGCTCTGTTGTACAAGCCGGTGACGCAGGGGTTGAAGAATCGGGCCCAGAACATTCTCGACGCCCTCAACCGGGCGAGCCGGGAAAAGGCCGAAGCGGAAGCCAAGGCCCGGGAAATCGAGGCCCGGCTGGCGCGACTCGACGCGGAAATCGCCGACATCCGGGCGCAGGCGCAACGTGACGCCCAGGCCGAGTATGACCGGATTCTCCGCGCCGCCAACGATGACGCCGAACGCCTGCGCAGGCTGACACGGATGGAAGTGGAGGGTGCAGCGAAGGCCGCCCGGCTGGAGCTGAAGGAATTCGCCGCCGCCAAGGCGGTCGAACTCGCCGAGTCCATGATCCGTCGGGAAATCAACGACGGCGACCGCGCCGGTCTGGTCTCGCGCTACACGGAACAACTGGAACGCATCAACTAAGTCACCGACCGTCGGGCGTTGCGCGAGATGGATGTTTCGGCATCCGGCGAACGTCATCATCCGGCGAACGGGGAACGACCACCGACTACCGCTATGAGTTCACTTGCACTGCGATATGCCCGCGCACTGGTTGACGCCGCCGGAGCCGAACTGACCGACATCTTCACGGAACTCAAGCAGTTCCAGGTGATGGTGGACGCCAACCCGGCCCTCGCGGAAATCTTCGCCAATCCGACCGTGGCGCTCGATCAGAAGGTCGGTCTGCTGACCGGACTGATCGCCCGCCTGAAGCCGCGCCAGACCACGTCCAACTTTCTGGGCGTCCTGCTGCGCAACCAGCGGCTGGCCGCGCTGCCCGCGATTCTCGAATCGGTGGGCGCGGAAATCGACGTCCGCAACGGCGTTGTCCCGGTCGAAGTCACCACGGCGCAGTCGCTGTCCATGACCGACCGCCGGACGCTCGAACGCCGGCTGAAGTCGATGACCGGCAAGGACGTCCGCGTGCAGTACAAGACCGAGCCGGAACTGATCGGCGGTGTCGTGACCCGCATCGGGAGCCGCTACTACGACGGCTCGGTGCGCACGCAGTTGAACGAATTTCGAACGAAACTCAGCCGTATCTGACGGCAAAACAAAGGATTCGGGGTTTTCGGGGCCGAGGATCGCAGGTTTTATCCGCACTCATCCAGTCCTGCTCGAAATCGAAAATCAGGAATCGAAAAATCTACATTCGCAACGGGAAGCGAGAATTATGGAAGACATTCGGGCCGACGAGATCAGTCAACTCATCAGCGAGCAAATCAAGGGATTCCAGGCCGGCGTGACGGTTTCGGAAGTCGGAACGGTCATCAAGGTCGGCGACGGCATCGCCGAAATTCATGGCCTCGACAAGGTGATGGCGGGCGAACTGCTCGACCTGCCGCACGACGTGAAGGGCATCGCGCTGAACCTCGAAGAAGACAAGGTCGGGGCCGTGCTGTTCGGCGAATACCACGCCATCAAGCAGGGTGACCTCGTCAAGCGCACCAACCGCATCATGTCGGTCCCGGTCGGGGAAGCCTTCCTCGGTCGCGTCGTGAACGCCCTCGGCGAACCGATCGACGGTCGCGGCCCGATTGCCAACGACGGGTTCAACCCGGTCGAACGCATCGCCCCCGGCATCGTCGACCGCAAGTCGGTCAAGGAACCGATGCAGACCGGCATCAAGGCCATCGACGCGATGGTGCCGATCGGACGCGGCCAGCGCGAACTCATCATCGGCGACCGCCAGACCGGCAAGACGACCGTCGCCATCGACACAATCATCAATTCGAAGGGCAAGGACCTGATCTGCATCTACGTCGCGATCGGCCAGAAGCAGTCGACCGTCGCGCAGGTCGTGAAACGCCTCGAAGAAAACGATGCGATGAGCTACTCCATCGTCGTCGCGGCGGCGTCCTCCGACCCGGCGGCCATGCAGTTCATCGCGCCCTACTCGGGAACGGCCATCGGCGAATACTTCATGGATCGCGGCAAGCACGTCCTGTG
>JAAFHI010001043.1 GCA_013298335.1 Actinomycetota bacterium | reverse complement strand
GTCGGGACCAACACGTTCACCAGCCCGTTCTTCTCGGTCGCCGAACTCCAGGAAGCCGGCGGCGCCGCGCCCACGAACCCGTTCCGCCTCCGCACCGCCGACGACTTCAACAACACCAACTGCACCGGCGGCGTCATCGGCACGACCCAGGGCATTCCCGGACCGATTGCCCCGAATCAGGTCATCCCGGTCAACTTCCAGATCGCGATGCCCTCGTTGCGTCGTTTCCGCTTCATCGTGAATGTCTTCGCCACCGTCGGCAGTCCCAACAGCCGCAACAACCGGTCGGTGAAGATGGGTCAGCTCGCGTTTGAAGCCACCGGCTTCGACAAGGCGGGCAATCCGATCCTGACGGCGACCTTCACGCCCGAAAAGGGCCAGCCGTCGCTCGCCGTCAACCGGGTTTCCGTCACGGCGACAAAGTAGTGTTTTCCCATTCCGGGCGGTTTTTTCTCGAACCGCCCGGAACTTACAATCTCAGAGGAGACCGTTCATGACCGCTTCCGAAAACACCCGCTCCATCCAGCCGGAAACAGCCAAAAAGACGTTTGTCGAACCGATGCTCGTCGAATTCGACAGCCTCGAAAAGCAGATTCAGGGTCTTCGGATCCTCGAATCCTTCACCGGCAGCATCCTCGCGCCGTAATTCATTCAACTCTTTCAACCTTCACGGGCGGCGTTCGACTTCAGGTCGGCGCCGCCCGTTTTTTTTTCAGGCCCCGAAAAAAGAAATACCAAACAGAGAGACGAAATTCCGACTGTACGAATTCGCCGATTTCCTGTAAAAATCAAAGCCACCGTACAAAATGAGTCTCGAATTAAAAAACTTTCAACCTCTGCACGAAAAAACCTGAAGGGGAATACACGATGAATTCACGTTTCAATCCTGATCGCCGAACGACCTTGCTGCGTTCGGCATTGGTCGTCGGATGCGTTTCGACGATGCTTTTCGGTTCGCTGCCGGTCTCGGCCCAGAAGGGTCGCGCGCCAATCACCCGCCAAGCCACGCCGGCTTCGGAAGACGTGACGATGGCGGATCAAACGCCGGTGTACGCGCCGGTTTCGACGGACGCCAAACCGCTGCCCCCGACCCGGAACACCGCGGGCGGAACGGTCATTTACGACAACGGCGGCCTCGCCACCGGAACGCTCTCCAACAGCGGCGTGACCGCGCCCGCCGGAACGCAGTGGAGCGAGGCTCAAAACGACACCGGCAATTTGGCGGAAACGAACGCCAATACGGGATATACGGTCACGGGAAACCTCCGGCTGGCTGACGATTTCACTGTCCCGACGGGTCAGTCCTTCACCATCACCTGCGTGGACGTTTTCGCCTTCCAGACCGGCTCGCCCGCGACGCCCTCGCCCTTCGCCGCCCACACGCTGCAAATCTGGAACGGCCCCCCCGGCGTTCCGGGCAGCACGGTTATTTTCGGCGACACCACCACCAACCGGCAGCTTGCCTCGGTTGACGCAAACCTGTTCCGTCTCTTCAACAGCGCCGTGCCGCCTCCGGGCTCCCCCGCCGGCACGACCCGCCGCATCTGGCGCAACAGCATCGACGTGAATTCCGCCGGCGGTGGCCTGACCCTCCCGGCGGGGACCTACTGGGTTGACTGGGCGGCCACCATGACCAATGCCGGGACGGCCTTTGCACCCCCGACCGCGGTCGTCGGCTCGCGCACCCAGCCCGGATGGAACGCCCGACAGTCCAACGCTGGGACCTGGGTGCAAATGATCGATCCGGGCTTTCCGGCCACCGCGCCCGACGTGCCGCAGGATTTCCCCTTCAAACTCATCGGACCGGCGGTGACCGGCCCGACCAACGTCAACAGCCAGGTGTCGTTCACGACGACGACTCAGGGCGTCACCGGCATCACCGGTTCCTGCGCCACGGCGGGCTACACCAACCAGTACAACCTCAACGTTGACCTGCGAAACGTCGGCACCAACACGCTGACCAGCCCGTTCTTCTCGGTCGCCGAACTTCAGGAAGCCGGCGGGGCCGCGCCCATCAGCCCCTTCCGCCTCCGCACCGCCGACGACTTCAACAACACCAACTGCACCGGCGGCGTCATCGGCACGACCCAGGGCATTCCCGGACCGATTGCTCCCAACCAGGTCATCCCG
>JAAFHI010000083.1 GCA_013298335.1 Actinomycetota bacterium | reverse complement strand
GGTTGCCGGGAAAGGAGCGGTGTATGAGTGACCACACGACGCATTTCGAGTTGTCGGATTTTCCGGGCGTGTTGTTTCCGTGGTACGGCCGCATCAAGGTCAAGCCGTTGCGGCGTATGCGGCGGTTCGTCCATGCGCGGGACAAGGGCGAATGCCGGGAATGCGGACGGAAGGTGTCGTTTCGGAGATTCAACTGCCATCACGTTCTGGAAGTGAGTCAGGGCGGAACGAACCATCCGACGAATCTGGTGACACTCTGTCGAGAGTGCCACGAAAAAAAGCATCCCCACCTGCGGCGCGCGAACGAACGGGTTTCGCCGGGGTCGGGAGAAAACGAAAGGAACAATCATGAAACTGGGAAGACTTGAACGGGCACTGCGCCGGGCGCGGCCATTTGTCCACAATCCGGGCAATTGGGCGGACGCGGCGAACATCGGGAAACGGTTTCGGGTACTCCGACACGAGGGGCGACCGGAACTGGTCGGACTGGAAGGGGTGTGCGAACTGCCGCTGCGGGATCAAATGCTTCAATTGAAATTCGAGGACGACGCGGGCAAACAGTTCGACGTGGCGATTGCGCTCGCCGATCTCGTTGAACTCTGAGTCCCGAACATCACTGCCGTCGCGGCAAAAAAGAATGGCCCGGACGCCCAGGTGGTGTTCGGGCCGTTTTCACATGGATGCCGACACTGCCTGAGCCGGTCGCGAATCAATCGACGGCGCCGAACGGCACGCTCATCGTGAACGCCTTCTTTTTCAGGAGGTGTCCCTTCTCGAAAGTCTGGCACGCAATGCCTGTGGCCTGCCCGCCGAACGGTAATGGCAAGACGCCGTTCGGCGGTGTCGATGTCGTCGAGACCGGTCGTCACCGGATGTCGATCTCCCGACGGCAGTCAAGCAGGAGCAGGTCGGGGCCGGCATCGACCGGACGGTTGGCGAACCGGTGGACCACTTCGAGGGCCGAGGCCGTGTCCGTCCGGAGTTTCTCCGCCAGCTCCGTAATGTTGAGTTCGAGTTCGAGAAAGGCGGTCACGGCCAGAAACACGTAGTGGCGGGGGAGCGTCGGGAGCGCCGCCGTCCCGTCCCGTCCGGCAACGCGGTTGTTCCCGATGGCGGCCCAGGTCCCGGCCCGCAGACGATGAATCGCTTCGAGGCGTTCGACGACCATCCGGAGCGGCAGCCGGTAGCTGTCGGCGAGTTCGCACAGCAGCGCAACCGTCAGGCGTCCCGCCGCCGCGCGAACCAGCCGATTGAATCGGCGACCGAGTCCGGCGGCGGGCATCAGGAAGGCGTCGGCGAAGGCATGGATGAACCGGTCGTCCGGTTCGGCGGGCAGACCCGAATCGGCGGCGGAGGTGTAGCGGTCGTGGATCAGATGGCCGAAGGCGAACCCGAGCGACCGGTTGCCGAGGTCCGGCGACAGAGCGGCGTTGACCACGATCCAGTCCCCGAGGCCCTCGCTCGCGGCAAACCCGCCCGAGATATGCGCGGGCATCGGCAGCCGACAGACCCGGAGGCCGACCTCGGATTCCAGCAGGTCCTGAAGACCCGGCAGCGGACCGTCGCCGAGACCGAGCCGGATGCGTTCGGCGGCCGCGACTTCCTCGGCGGCGTGAACGCTCGCCACGCCCCGAACCGGGTAGGTCGGAATCTCCGGCTCCGGCATCCGCAGGCGGCAGCGTTCTTCGAGGGAGCGGAAATCGCGGGCGAGCTGGGCGACTTCGGCGGAGGCGGTGAGCAGTTCGAATGACGCTTCGGAGGTGGCCGGGGTGACCTTCCCGTCGAGCGTCCGGAACGCCACGGCGAAGGATGCATCCGCGTTGTGTTCGGAGAAGAGCGAATCGGCGGTTACTTCGTAGAGTTCGAGGAAGTCGCGCAGTTCCTGTTCCGAAACCCGGCGGGTGCCTTTCTCGATGTTGACGAGGGTCGTCCGCACCATCTTCATCCGGGTGGCGACCGCCTGCTGGGTGAGATCGCGTAATTCGCGGGCCTGCCGAAGTCGTTGACCGAGTCGTTGCGGGTCGGCCAGAAACGGTTTGAGATTTTCCATGAAGCCCTTCTTAAAGGAGGCGTGAACCGACTTCAAGTCGCCATTTACGTCGAGCATTGCGTTCGGAACGATATATGACAAAGTCGTATTTTTTACACTCAAAAAAATAATTTGTCATTTCTGGATTTTTCGTCTATAGTTTCTTTGCGCGATAATTCGGGAACGAAAACAGAGGGATGCGATGCATCCGAGGTACTCAGACGACACGTCACCCCTCTGGAACGTATACGTTGATTACAAAATGTAATCTTTGTAAGCGTTCTATTTATTCGGTTTATGAATTAGAGCGTAAACAATGAAAACGCCGGAAAGAAAGGAAAAGACGCATGAAAAAGACCAGGATGACTCGCATGGTCTCGTTCAGGGTTTCGGATGAGCAGCTTGCCGCCCTGACCACGATGGCCGTTGCCGCCGGGGTGCCGGTCGGCGACTGGTGCCGGGACACGGTGCTCGCCGCCGCCAAAAATGACCACGGCCTGACGCCCAATGAGCAGGTGATTTTCGAGGAAGTCGCTCGCTTGCGGTATCTGGTCGGACTGGGGTTCGGGCTCATTGCGGACAGCCGGATGACCCGCGAGGAACTGGATAAGGTCCGCAGGGATGCCGAGGAGCAGGGTGGATACATCGCCAAAAAAATCCTCGCCCGTCGCCGGTCCACTCCCTGATCACCACGGGACGAGCTATCGCCCCAAGTGAAAAGAGATTTCCGCCGTGGTCGGGGCTGGCCCGGTTTGCACGGACGCACGGAGAATGGCGGCTCGACCCCAAACCGAGGACCTGCTGGCAGGGCTGGCTGATCCGAGCGGGACGGGAAAGTACGACGACATTCGGGCATCGGGCTGCCGACGTTTCGTGTGTCAGCCGGGGGAGTACTCGATAACTGACACTTTGGCCAGTTTCCCGAATAACTGACCAAAGTGTCAGTTATTCGAGAACGCCAAGCCCATGACAACAAAGGGTTTAAATTTTTTGGGATTCTGGCGCGCAGTTTGCTTGGTTCGGTGTGCCGGATTTGGCTGGCTCGGAGTCGAATTTCGGAAGTGAGACGAGAGGGGAACTTGGCGGGAGAACTTTGGGGTCGGGCATTTGAAGGGAAGACGTGGAACTCAGTGTCGTGCCTTGAAGGGGATCGCCGGTTGATTTCCGGACGTTGGAAACGGGCTCACCGAACGAAGCGGGAACACGGCCGAATCCACGCAGGGTAGCCTGTAAACAAAAACCACGTCTCCCACCGTCCCCCACCCAAAAAAAGCTGCGAGGTATGGGAGTTTTTTTCGGTTGTTTGCATGCTGGATAAAAAATGCCGGATTCGAGTTTGGTTTCTTACAGGGCAACCTCAATCATTTTTTGCAAGAAAGGAGAAAATTGAATGGACCAAGGACTCAAATCCAAGCGGGGACCTTTCGTTTTGCCCGAAGTTGAACGACGCGAATACGTCGTTGGCATCGTGTTTACACGGTCGGAAATCGAGAAGATAGATGAACTTCGCGCGGGTCTGGGCCGCTATCAGAGGGGGGAGCTGATTCGCATGGTTGGTCTGAAGAAAATTCCAGTTCCACCTTCGATCCTAGATAACCGGGCCTGGATCAAGTTGGGCTATCTCCAGAGGGGACTCCGACGCTTACTAAAAGATGGGGCGATGCCTGGGTTGCCGACGACGCTGAAAAAGCGGATGGAAAGCACGTACGACCGAATCAGGAAAACCCGGATGGCGTTGATTTCCAAATTGTCCAAGCAAAAAGAAAAGCGAAAAAAAACCAAAGAGGACTGCCTCAATGTCTCGGTTCGGCTGAATGAAGCCGAGAAAAAATTACTCGACGAGTTGCGAGCCGAAACCGGAATGAACCGGGGCGAGTACTTTTTCCGTTCAGTGTTCGGTGTTGATGCCCCGGACACATTCTGCACTGATGACGGATTTTTTCTCGAAATCGAGAATCTGAGCGCGGAGTTGCGTCGGGAAGTGTGGGCGATGCAGCAAACGAAAACGCGTCCGGAAAGGGCGCTGACGGGACCTGACCGGATTCACCGTCTGGTCGAACGGATCGACCTTACCCTGGAAAGGATACAAGAAACATGAAGGGGAAAATTTCCAGCGGCGGGGGTGGCGCGAGCAGCCTTATCGACTATCTCTTTGACCGGAAAGATCAAACCCCGGTTCCCGGAATTGCGATTGGATTCGCGGCTGAACCGGATTTTTCAGGCGACGACGAAAAAGCCGAAAATCAGGAAAACGAAAAGTCTGAAACTCCCGACGAAGAGAAGGAAGAACGTGATCTCCCCGAAAGGTCCGACGAATCCGAAGAAAACCCGCAAATTGAAGAAAAACAAACGGGTGGGTATCGCGGGGTCATTGTTGGCGGCAACATGGTCGGAGAAAACCCGGAGGAATTGAAAGTGGAGTTTCGTGATCAACGACAATTATTTCTCCCTGACATATTGACTCACGAAAAAACCTTACTTTTGGGGTAACAGCGGATTGTCGTTTGAACGACACACCGGGGCATTGCCCCCTACTAACTTTCTGAGCCGAAGGGGAGGGGCAAGTCAAGGACGCGCCCGCCAGGGCGCGCCGCGAAGCGGTTGAAAATCCTTGACCTGGCCCGGACCGAAGGCTATCGCATTGAACTCCCCTCTTCTCATGATTCAGTTTTGGCCGAATCTTCAATCCCGATCCGACTTTTCCCTCTCCCTTTGGATCGCGGATCATTCCTAAACCGGCTTTTTTGTCCGCTCGTATCGGTTTCTATCTCCAAGGGGAGGCTCATTTGAAAATTCGGCTTCACAATTCCTTCTTGAACCAGACCGAATTTCCCGTTCCACTCCTTGATTCTTCGTTGGAGCGTTCTGAGTTGGCCGTCGGAAAATACTCCGGGGTACTTTTGTTGCAATCGCTGGAAGACGGATTTGGCCGTTTGACTCGGATTCGTTCGCAGATCGGCCTCGATCTCGGGCCATACCGCCGCGAACGGATTCGCGCGGGTAACCCAATGATGCTCCACCAGGTGATGGCGATTCGGAATTGATTTTCGCCAGTTTCTCGACTTTGGCGGTTTTTCCTCCTTGAATTCCGTCTTCTCGTCTTCAATTTTCCGAAGCCGCCCATTCCAGGCCGTCTCCCACAAGCTGTCCTGGAGAAATTCGAGCCTTTTCAAAATCGCCACCGGATCAAGCCTTCGATACTCCTCCCTGAGCTTTGCCTTATCAACGGCGCTGACTTCCGCCGATAAAAGGAGACGATGGTACGGCGTTTGAGCCGCATCATAGGTTTTCACCGTGCGACCTCCCCGTCTTTCCTTTCCGATTAAGCGCATCGACGGCTGAAAAAAATTCACCCACAGACGAAGCACGCCATATAATTCCGCCAATCGCCGTCGTGATTGACTCCCTTCAAATCGGTCGTAACCCACCACCTTGCGGACAATCGCTCCATTTTTTTGCTCAACCCGGCATTGATCATTCTTCTTATAGGGACGACTCCGCGTAAAAATGATCGACTCCTCATGGCAATATCCGAGGACGTCCCGGTTGATGAACTCGGATCCATTGTCAGAATCAAACGCCAGCAACGGAATCGGAAACAATCCTCGGAATTCACGAATCGCCCCCAATACGCTCTCCGAATCATGTCTTGCGAGCGCGAAACATTCCGTCCAACCCGTCATGACATCCGTCATGACCAACGTACTCAGGAATAAACCGCTCAAATCGCTCCCGCAATGCACCACCGTGTCGGCCTCGACGAATCCGGCCCGCGCGTCGTCCCAGTCGCCGAATGTTCGAATCGGAATCTTTTGTTTCAAGGGCGCACCGGGACGAGTCGCCCCGATTCCCCGTTTCTTGCGCGCATCTCCCAGCAACCGATCCAGCGTCGCCGCGCTCATCCGGACCAGCTTTTCCCGAACCTCCTCCTCAATTGTCAAATATCCCCGTGTTTCAAGAATCCCGACGAATTCTCCCAAATACGGCTTCAATCTTTTCGAGCACAACCTGTTTGTCAGTTCCCAGACCCGGATCAAAGCCTCTTGAACCTCTTTCGTGTATTCGCGCTTTCGCTCTCCTTTGGGCTTTCTCTTCTTTTCCGGTATCTCATCCGCAAGCACCGAAATCGCGTATTTCCGATGAAACCCCGTCAACTGCACGAACTCATCAAGAATTCGACCCTTCTCCTTTCGACCGGCTCTTTCATAACGATCTCGAAAGCACCTCGTCGTTTCTCGCCTTGCCATTAGACTCATGCGGTTTCCCATCCTTTTCCTCCCATCCCAAACTCTGGAATGGAATCTTTATGGATTGAACCGCTGCTTCCTTCGGTAAGATTTTTGATGAGTCAATGCGAAGGGAATTGTAGTTGTCGTTCAACAGTTTCGCCTGTTCGAACGGCTCCGACCGGATGTCGGCCGTCCGATCTGGCACTGTTCCTTGAGTCTTCCCGTTGGGGAATCGCTGTCCGCTGACGAATGGCAGGCCGTCACCGATGATTTCGTGGAGCGGATGGGGTTTAGTGAGCTGACTCCGTTTGTCGTCGTGCGGCATCAGGACACCGAGCATGACCATGTCCATATCGTCGCTTCTCGAATCAGCCTGGATGGAAAACTGTGGGATAACGGGTTTGATGTCTTCAGGATGATGAAGGTCACTCAGGAGCTTGAGGTGGATCATCACCTTGTCCGGACAAGGGGCTATGACGGTCCCGACCCGAGCCGGAAATCGCGGGGCAGGGAACTCCAGCGAGAACAGCAGGGGGAGACTTCGCCACGCCAACGCCTGCGGGAAATGATCTCTCAGGCCCTGGAAGGGAATCCGACGGTAGTCACCTTTGCGGGTCGATTGATGGTCAAGGGGGTCGAGGTTGGGGCCAAATTCTCTCCAGAGGGTGAATTGTTCGGCCTCTCGTACAGTCTGTCAGACATGAAATTCAGGGGACGAGACCTCGGAAAGAACTATTCATGGGAAGGGTTGTTGGGGCGGGGGATTGTTTATGACCCTGACTCCGACCAACAAAGCCTGAGGTGGTTTGATCGCAGCCAACCATCTGATGGGCTCCTCGTTTTTCCAGGCCCCAAATCGGAACTCTGGATTGTGCGCTCACCCGAAGAAGCCTTGGCGGTACAGAAGGTGGTGGGGGCCGAGCGAGCGGTCACCATCCTTGTCTGCCCGGATGGGAAGGTCGGGAGTCTCTCGGAGCCCGCAACCGTGCTCCGGCTTGCGGAGGCGTCCACCATCACCATGACCCGCCGGCGCGGGATGGATGAGGTTTCAAGCGCAAGCGAAACCGCCTGGCATGAAGCGGTTGTCGCGACGGTCTCCCGGCACTCCGACGCGGCCCTTCACGAGTGGTTCCCTCCGGATGGATATACCGATATCGTTGAATTCGTGGAGCGAGGCCAATTGGTTGACCTTCCGGTCGAGCCGGAACCCGAGTTAGCCGGGGTTGTCGTCGTGACCCGAAAATTCGAGACGGCGCTGGCCGCCATCGACCTGATCGGCGCGCGCGACGGAAAAACGCCAACCGTTCTGCTGCTCGAAGACGACGATGTTTCCGATCTTCTCAGCGATCCGGAAATGAAAGCGGCGGTGACGAGGGCCCGGGAGATCCTGTGGTTTTCCCCCGCCGAGACAAACCCGACCCGGCGGGCCGCGGAAGAGGCTCATTTTTTGAGGGTCGCCGACGTACTTGGCGAAATAATCAACGTCGAGATAAAAAAACGGGAAATCGACTTGAATGACTTCCGGATTGAATCGGCGCCGAAGACCGCGCTTTCGGGCGTGACGGACGCCGCCCCGGTTGCCGAGGTCATTTGCCCGGTCATTTTACCCGGAGATCCGAAGGTCGTCGTGGTCTGTCAGTCCATCGAGGATGCCAACGCCATCCAGCAAATGGAAAAGACGGAGACCGGGTCATCCCCGACGTTCGTCGTGGTGTCGCACGACCAGTCCGTCCTGTCCATCACCCACGAGAAATCGAAGCAACTCCTGGCTCAGGCACATGAAATTCACCTTGCTGACCAAAGAAAACCGCTCGATTACGTCCAATTTCGAAAAAATCAGGCCCGAGTGGAGGAACTCAGGCAGACCCTTCAAAATTTGAGTTTGGCGCCGTTCCGGGTCGTCGCTCCGAAGGAAGGGTTTGAAAGTTTTGAACAGCAATATGAAGAATTGTTGAATTCAGAAATTGAAAACGGCGCGCGCAAGCCCGCGATACACGGCGGAGACAATGGCCTGGTCTGGGTGGTGCGGGGCCAGTTCGAGGTGGATGCCCTCATCGACCACTATACGGAGAAGGGCTTCACCGTACCCACCATCATCCGAACTGCCTATGGCGACCCCATCGGATCGCTCGACCACCCTGCCGCCGTCGCGGTTCTTGCGTCGGCGCGAGAGGTTCTCATCGCCAGACGCACGGAAGACGAGGGCATTGGCCGGGGATACGAGCGGTATGTTTGCGCGGAAATTGCGAAAAGACTCCCCGAAAAAGTCCCGGCCGGATGTCCGGTCAACGATTGGGTGCCACCCGAAAATTTCAGAAACCTGAGGGATGTTCAAATCCAGGAATCAAACCGGATCGCCGCCATTCCGGAACCCGAGGTTATTCACGGGAATCCGTCGATTGTTATTCTGGCTCACAAGGCCCAAGTGGATCAGGCGGTTCGACAGGTCAAAATCGGGGAGGGGTACGCGACGCCAACCGTCATCATGTATGACCCCCAGCGGCCATATGATGTGGTTGATCATCCTGGAACGCTGAAAATCTTACGGCAGGCCCAGGAGGTTCAGCTCATTCACCTGGGAGGAGTACCCCCCCAACGAAATTCCCCTGAAGATCAATTCCAACGGGCCATGACTCAGGAACTCAGAGCCGTCACTCCGGCTGTGATTACGAACCGAACGTTGGAAACCAAACCAGACAAAACCCTCCAGACCACGGGTCAGT
>JAAFHI010000147.1 GCA_013298335.1 Actinomycetota bacterium | reverse complement strand
TCGCTGCTCGCGCTAGCGAAACCAAGTAGTTAGCGGTCAGCAGTTAGCAGTCAGCAGTTAGTAGTCAGAAGTCAAAAGCCAGTGATCGGGAGTCGGGATTTTCGGCGACTAACCGCTGACAAGGGCGGACGTGTGTCCAAAAAAGGGTGAAGGGCGTGCTTTTGAACGTGGTGCAGTGGCTCAGTTTGTGGGGCGTTATCGGGGTGTATGCCGTTCTTTGCGGCTTTCTGCTGATTGCTCCAGTGCTTAGAATTTTTCTTGTGAAAAAGCAGTAATTCTATGAGTAAAAAGATATTTATCGGTGTTGCATTTTTTTTCATCGTCGGGTTTGGCGGGTGGTTTCTGACGTTGAAACTGGCCTATCCGCTCGAAGCGAAGCCGGTTTCGGCGCAACCGACGGCCAGCGCCAAGCGGACGGTCAGCGCGCTCGGGCGGCTCGAACCCGAAGGCCGGGTGATCCGGATTTCCGCGCCGACCCAGGCCGAGGGCGCGCGGGTGGCGAAGCTTTTCGTGAAGGAAGGCGATGCCGTCCGCGCCGGGCAGGTGGTGGCGCAACTCGATACCTACGACCGCCGCGCCTCGGCGCTTTTTGAGGCCAGCGAGCAGGTGCGCGTCACCGCTGCGCGGCTCGCGCAGGCGAAGGTTCCCTCCAAACAGAATGACCAGTCGGCCCAGCGCGCGGCGATTTCGCGGCTCGAAGTCGAACTTCAGCGCGCCGAACGCGAGCAGGAACGCTACGCCGCGCTCCACCGGGACGGCATCGTCGCGGCGTCCGATTTCGAAGGCCGGAAACTGACCGCCGACACGCTCCGGCGCGAACTCGAACGGGCGAAATCGCAGCTTTCATCGCTGACCGAGGTTCGTCCGGTGGACATTCAGGTCGCCGAGGCGGAGGTCAGTCGGGCAAGGGCGTCGGTCGAGCGCGCGGAGGCCGATCTGGAGGCCGCGCGGGTCCGGGCGACCGCCGCCGGACAGGTCCTCAAAATTCATGCGCTGGCGGGCGAAGCCATTGGAACCAAAGGAATTCTGGAAATCGGTCGGACCGACGCGATGTATGTCGTGGCCGAAATCTATGAAAACGACATCGCCGCCATTCGGACGGGGGCATCCGCGACGGTGACGGCCCGCGCGCTGGATCAGCCGCTCCGCGGCGTCGTCGAGCAGATTGGCCTCCAGGTCGGCAAAAAGGACGTCCTTTCGACCGATCCCGCCGCCGACACCGATGCCCGCGTGGTCGAAGTCCGCATCCGGCTTGTGCCCGAAGACAGCCGCCGCGTCGCGGGGCTGACGAATTTGCGAGTTGAAACCGTCATTGGGGAGTGAAACCAAAGAAAAAGGATGAAGGATGAGGGATGAAGGATGAAATTTCAGAATTTCTCCCACCGTCATCTCATTTTGAACCTAACTCATTGAATTGAAGTCACTTTCCTTCCACACCAGAGTTCAAGTCGAAACACGTCTCTTTTTTCATCCCTCATCCTTCATCCTTATTTCATTACTCAACTCATTGAATTGAAGGCACTTTCCTTCCGCACCAGAATTCAAATCGAAACCCATCTGTTTTTTTCATCCTTCATCCCTCATCCTTCATCCTTTCCGCCATGCGTCTCCCTCTCGCCTTCCTCCAGCTTTTTCACGAAAAGGTCCGCCTGACGATTGCGATTGTCGGCGTGGCGTTCGCCTCGATCCTGATGTTCATGCAGTCGGGATTCGAAGAGGCGCTCTATGACAGCACGGCGGTCATCCAGCAGGGGTTGCGCGGTGACCTGATGCTGGTGAGTGCCAAAACCGAGACGATTACCTCGACCCGGAGTTTTTCGCGGCGACGGCTGTATCAGTTGCAGGGAAATCCGGCGGTCGAGCGGGTCGCGCCGATTCAGATGAGCGCGGCGAACTGGAAGAACCCGTGGGACGGCACGTCGCGGCTGATGTTCGTCATCGGGTGCGAACCGCGCGAGCCGCTGCTCAATCTGCCGGGGCTGGCGGAAAACTGGTCGCGACTGCCCGCGCCGGACACGGTCCTGTATGACCGGGCATCGCGTGACGAATTCGGCCCGGTGCCGGTCGCATTTGAAAAAGGCGAGCCGATTTCAGTCGAAATCAACCGGCGGAAGGTCGCCGTCAACGGGCTGTTCACGATGGGGGCGTCGTTCGCGGCCAACGGGAACATTCTGACGAGCGACCAGAACTTCTACCGGATGTTTCCCGACCGGCCTTTCGGCAACATCGACCTCGGCGTCATCCGGCTGAAACCGGGCGCGGACGTGGCCGCCGTGAAACGGCAACTTCAATCGCTGGTATCGGATGAGCTGATCGTGCTGACGCGGGGCGAGATCATCGACCTTGAAAAGAACTACTGGGCGAAGTCGTCGGCCATCGGGTTCATCTTTCGAATGGGCGTCGCCATCGGTTTTCTGGTCGGGATGGTGATTGTGTACCAGATTCTCTACACCGACGTGTCGCGGCATCTGCCGGAATACGCCACCTTGAAGGCGATGGGCTACACCGACGGCTATTTTTTGAAGGTCGTTTTCCAGCAGTCGCTGATTCTGTCGTTTCTGGGATTTCTGCCGGGGCTGGCCGTCTCGTGGTGGCTGTTCGGGCTGACCTCAAAGTACGCCTTTCTGCCGATGGAAATGCGGGCGGGCGGAATGGCGCTCGTGTTTGGACTGACGGTGCTGATGTGTACGGTGTCGGGTTTCATCGCCATGCGGAAGCTGCGCGAAGCCGATCCGGCGGACGTGTTTTGAGGGATGAGGGATGAGTAGTTAGTAGTCAGTAGTTAGTAGTCAGTAAAGGCGCGGCGAGTCCGAAAGATCGTTAGCCTATGGCGTGAGCTGAGGGATGAAATGATGGAAGTCGTTGAGAATCATCGGGTTGGAGTTGATTTTGAAGGCGTGCCGCCGGTTCCGCCGGTGATCGGGATTTCCGATCTGAATTTTTCCTTCGGGGAAGGCGCGCTGCGGCAGCAGATTCTGTATGACATGTCGCTCGCCATCCAGCCGGGGGAAATCGTTCTCGTGACGGGGCCGTCGGGTTCGGGAAAAACGACCCTGCTGACGCTCATCGGTGCGCTGCGGTCGGCGAAAGAGGGGAGCGTCCGGGTTTTTGGAGAGGAACTGCGCGGGGCGTCGCGGACGAAACTGGCGCTCGTCCGGCGCAACATCGGGTTCATTTTTCAGGCCCACAACCTGCTCGCGTCGCTGACGGCGGAGCAGAACGTCCGGATGTCGGCGGAACTCGCGCCCGACCTGTCCGCCGGTGAGGCGCGGTCACGCTCCGAGGAAATGCTGCGCGATGTCGGTCTCGGCGACCGGCTCGGGCATTTTCCGAACCAGCTTTCCGGCGGCCAGAAGCAGCGGGTCGCGATTGCCCGGGCGCTGGTCGGGCGTCCGCGACTGGTGCTGGCGGACGAACCGACCGCCGCGCTCGACAGCAAAAGCGGTCGTGACGTCGTGGATCTCCTTCAAAAACTCGCCCGCGAGCGCGGCACGCCGATTCTGATGGTGACCCACGACAGTCGCGTCCTCGACATTGCCGACCGGATCGTCCGCATCGAGGACGGGCGGATTGTCCAATGACTGTCCGCCAGTGGTTTACGGTCTGCCCGGTTGTTTCGCGAGCGGCGTTTCGAGCAGGTTTTTCCCGGCAAGTTCCAGCGGGAACCGATAGACGATGACACCGGCCATTTTCAGCGGTTTCCCGTTGTGGGTGAGGGGGGCGTAAATCGATTCCTTTGCCATCCGGAGGGCAATCGGGTTGATTTCTTCACGACCTGAAATGATGGAAGTCTCCGTCACTTTGCCGGTTTCATCCACTATGACATTGACCGCCACTACCCCGCGGGCGGTTTGCTCCTGTTTGACGTAGCCTTCCTTTTTCACACGTCCCTTGAGGGCGTTCATCGGGAACTGGACGATGTCGATGCGTCCGCCGTTGATGCCGTTCAGGATGTCGAGGCCACGCGCCCAGACCGGTTCGGCGTCCTTCGGCTTTTTGAGCAGTTCGAGCACCGAGGCGTACTCGAACAGCAGATCGATACCCTCGTTGTTCATCAACTTCGTCAGCCCCTCGCTGAGAGTAATGGCTTTCTGAAGGTTGTCGCGGGTTTCCAGCAGGTTTCCGTTGACCCGGTTCGTTTCCGCCAGTTCTTTCCAGAGGCGAATCCGGCGTCCCTCGGATTTTGGAATCCCTTCGTATACGGAAATGGACTTTTTGTAATACCCGATGGCGTCGAGGAACTTGCCGAGCGCCACCTGGATGTTGGCGAGATTCTGGAGGGTCACGGCATATTCCGCGCTCTGTTTCCCGAATGCCTTTTCGGTCAGCGATTGGGCTTTTTTCGCCGGTTCAAGGGCTTCCTTGAATTTTCCCTCGTTGGCGAGTTTGGCGACTTCCTGATTCAGTTGCAGGAGTTGCTGTTTTTGTTCCTCGGTCGCCTGGACGGCGGCCTGCGGCGCGGATGCACGGGCCGAAATCGGCGCGAGTGACAGCGAAGCGAGCAAAAATACGCTCGGAATGGCCTTCATCTGGTTTGTCTCCCCAAAATTAGAATTGTGACGCTTTTCTAACATTGAAAAGCAGTGAATGGCTACCCGGAAATTCTGGATGACAAATTTTTAACCGCCGCTGGACCGCGCACACCCTGCGCGCAAGTTTTTATTTTTCGCCGACCTCGATGGTCAGCGTCGTGAAGTCGCTTTCCCATTCGAGATCGGGTTTTGACGACGGGCGCAGGTCCGTGCCGCGCAGCAGCCAGCGCCCAGCCTTGTCGAGTTTGAAAACGACCCGTCCGTTGGCGTCGGTTTTTTTGAACTCGCCGTTAAACATCGCCTCGCGGATGATGCCGAGCGAAAAGCCTTCAAACGGTTTTCCGTCCTTCAAGACATGCACCGCGAACTCGTCGCCCGGCTTGAGCGTCGTCGGGTCGGTTTCCGGGACGATTTCCAGAAACATTCCAATCGGCTCGGCCCACGAACGGTCGGATTCGAATTTTCCGACCCGGACGACCGTTTTCGAATGTTTCACGTAACTCTCGCGCCACCGCTTCGGCTTGGGCATCGCCGCCCACCGCTGTTTGACGGCGTCCGGCGGGTCAATTTCGTCGAAATACTCCTGCACTTTGGCCAGTTCGAGGTCGAGCGTTCGGGGCTTGAGGTCCACGCCGATGGTCGCCACGCCGGGTTTTGAAAATCGGGCGTTGAACCGGAGGGACTTTTTCGCCGGGCCGAAATCCTTGATTTCAAACGTCTTTCCGGCGAGCCGTCCACGCGCGAACGCCACCCGCTCGGGCTTGATCGCCGTATCGAGGAAGGGAAACCCGACTCCGCTCGTCAGATCGAGCGCCAGGGACGTTCCCGCCGGAACCGAAAACCGTTTGGGCAGAAGATAGGTGTCGTGCGCCAGCGCGGACACGGTGAAGAGGAAGAGAAGGAAAAGAGCAGCGATTGTTTTTTTGGGTCTCATTCTTTTACTCAGCGATTTTGACGAGAAATCCCCCAGGGCCAGCTTCTTGAATGGCATCAATGAGGTAGGTCCAGAAATTCTCGGATTCGATCAGGGCAAACGGATCACAGTGCTCAATTTCCGCCTTCAGGAAATCAATCGCGCTTTCCCAATCGGCTGAAGAAGGAGTCTCTGACCATTTGGTGACGATGAGGAGGCAGGAAGCGAAACAGGCAACGCTGGAATTGACAAAAACTGGTTGTTCGTCGATTTCCGGGTCGAATCTCGTGACCAGATTGGTTGATTCGGGGAGGCAGAAAAAAGCACTCCCATTGTCGAATGATTCCTCGCCGATGACCCAAAAGCCATTCAAAGATTCGGAGTCGTCAGATTCTTCTTCAAATGATCCAAAAATATCCGTCACAGGGTAAAGCCCTTCGGAGAGCTTCTCGAATGAAATGTCATGGAGACTTCCAAGATTTTTCAGAACAATTCGCGCGGGAAGTCCGACTTGTTGGAGAAAGCTGATCGCATCTTGAGAAAGCCGGTCGGGAACGGGCAGGCTTCCCGGTAAGCGAATCAGATCGGAGTTAGGCCAATTCCGAATAAAATCTTTAGGCTGAAGAGGATAGGCACTCATTTCTTCTCCAAACCATGTAGCTTCGTTCATTCGACGATTTGTTGAATCACAGGTCCCGACCAGACGAAATGCGGCCCTGCCGGGTTTATGGCCGCTTCTCCCGCCGCCGCCAGATACCACCACCCGCCGCCGTCCGTCTGGTTTCCGAAAAACGCCACCCGGTCAGCAAAAACGTCTGCCAGAAAATTCAGAACGATTTCAATTATGGAGGTTTGGCGCTCGGTTGCCGTCCGGTTCACGTCGAAATCGTCAAAATGACCGTGAGTAAAGTTGACGATTTCAACGATCAGCCCGAATTCGCCATCCGCCATGATTTCTATCCCCCCGGTTTCAGGATGCCGGGCCGGGATGGCGGCGACCGGGTATTCGCCGTCTCGAAGTTCAATCGGCTGACTCGGGAATCGGTGGTGAAATGCCGCTACAAACATTTCGAGAAAAGGTTTCATTTCGCCAGCCCGTCGAGCCATTTGAAGAGGTCGGGCAGGGCATCCGGGACGACCAGCAAATGCTCCGCCTCGTAGAGTTTGAACGTCACCGGCGCGCCGAGCATTTTGAGCCGGTCGGCGAGTTGGGTCGAACCGGGCCGGGAGAAATCCTTCGTCCCGGCGGCGATGAACATCGGCATTTTCGCGAGCGGTTTGACGTCACCGGCGGCCTGACCCGACATCGGGGCCACGGCGGCGAAGCGTTCCGGGGCCTTCACCGCGACGGAGAGCGCCGTCACCGCGCCGAGCGAATGTCCGACGATGAAAATTTTGGTCGCTTTGGGCGCGACGAGCGGCTTCAGGCGGTCAATCGCGCTCAGGTAGTCCTCCAGCGGACTCGTCACGCGCGGACACATCAGCGCCCAACCCCTTTGTTTGCAGAGTTTGACGATTTCCCCGTCGCCGTAGCTGTCGAAGAACATGTTTTCGCTGCCGCCCGCGCCGTGGAAGGCGACGACCAGCACGGTGGATTCGAGATTGACGAGCGAGCGCGTCGGAATGCCGTTTTTGTCGTTGGGAGACGTGCGGAACAGTTCGCCGGCGACGGGAAGGAGAATCTGCGGCGGGTACTTGATCGACAACGTGTACAACTTTTCCGCGTCGCGCAGCAGTTCCGAAAGCGGCAGGTCGGTTTCGGGCTGTTTGCCGCCAGCAACCGATTTGAAGAGGGTCAGCCGGGTCGCGATGGTTGCGGCGGCGAGTTTTCGCGCTTCGGCCTTGGCGGGGTCTTCCGGGATGAGTTTCTGAATCCGCGACAGGTTCAGTTCAAGCGTTTTGGTTCGC
>JAAFHI010000572.1 GCA_013298335.1 Actinomycetota bacterium | reverse complement strand
TCGGCCCGCGCCGCCATCAAGGGCATTCTGAACGGGACCGACGACCGCCTGCTCGTGGTTGCCGGCCCCTGTTCGATCCACGACCCTGAATCGGCCCTCGAATACGCCCGCAAACTGCGGGAGGTCATCCCGGCGTTCGAGCGGGACCTGCTGCTGGTGATGCGGGTCTACTTTGAAAAGCCCCGGACGACCGTCGGCTGGAAGGGGCTGGTCAACGACCCGGACCTCGACGGCAGTTTCCACATCGGCAAGGGCCTGCACATCGCCCGTCAGCTTCTGGCTGACCTCGCCGACATGGGCGTTCCCGCCGGAAGCGAGTTTCTGGACCTGATTTCACCGCAATACACCGCCGAACTCGTCAGTTGGGGGGCCATCGGCGCCCGGACGACCGAGAGCCAGTCGCACCGCGAACTCGCCTCGGGCCTCTCGTGCCCGGTCGGTTTCAAGAACGGTACCGGCGGAACGATTCAGATCGCCGTCGACGCGGTCCGTTCGGCGCGCGAGGCCCACGCCTTCCTCTCGCACACCAAGGAAGGCCACTCGGCCATTTTCCGGACGACCGGGAATCCGGACTGCCACCTCATCCTGCGCGGCGGGAAAACCCCGAACTACGAAGCGCCCTTCGTCGCCGAAGCCGCGGATCTGATGGAAAAGGCGGGACTTCCGCGCCGCATCATGATCGATCTCAGCCACGCGAACTCCAACAAGGACCACCGCCGCCAGGCCATCGTCTGCCGCTCGGTCGCGGAACAGCTTTCCTCGGGAAGCCGCGACATCATCGGCATCATGATGGAAAGTCATCTGGTGGAAGGCAAACAGAACGTCGAACCCGACCAGCCGCTGCGCTACGGCCAGAGCATCACCGATGCCTGCATCAACTGGGACGACACCCTCGTTTTGTTCGATGAACTCGCGCAAGCCGTCCGGGCTCGGCGCGAACGGTGACGTTTTCCCGTCTGAAATGAACGAAGGCGGCCCGACCGGGATGGTCGAAAGCCGCCTTCTTCGCGTTTGCGGAAAAGAATCAGTTGTCGCCCTTCGGCAGAACCGATCCGATGAATCCGAAAACCTTTTCGTAGACACCCTCGATGGTTTTGTCGACGGCTTTGTCGATTCCCATCGTGGCGACCTGATCGGAAATCATCTCCGCGCCTTCCATGATTCCCATCGGCCAAAGAAAGACCAGCGAGGCGAACGGCGTTCCGATGACGGTCGCCGCGAGGCGAAGGTACTGGTTGCCGCCGAAAGGCGTCTTTTCCATGAATTTGTAGGTTTCCTTGCCGGTCCGGTAGATACCGAGCAAGGGCGTGACCGGAAGAGCCGTCATCGGATAGACGAATCCGGTAATCATCAGATTCGTGAACCCGCGTTCGGTCACCGGGGGAAGTTGATGGGTCGTGTCGCTCATTGAATGCATTCCTCGCGCTGAAGTTCAGGCATCGCGCTGACGTTGGGGGAGCGCGATTGTTTAGGCGGGGACGCAAAACGTAATCGGGAAATTACGGTAGGCTGTTCCCAAGCTACCACAAAAGAAACGGCGGCGCACCGCCAATTTTTTCACTGGAGCGCGGTTGGAGCGCGGGCATCCTGCCCGCATGGCCCTTCCGGAGCGAATGCTTCCGGAAAAAAAGACCGCAACCGGCGGTTTCCGGTCGATCTTCACCCGTAAAACCACAAACTTCGATGGCAAAAGTCCGGATTTCCAGTGACCGAGAGCGTTTCGACGCATTCGAAACGACATCCCCCGGTGTATAGTGACGCCACGACCCAAAATTTCCCGATTCCCGGACGCCTTTTATAAGGAGCGCTTCATGGATAAGCCGTTCTCCCGAGCCGTCGGCCTGTGCGTGGCCGTCGGGTTTTTCCTTCTTTTCGGCCTGACGACGTTCGCCCAGACGGGGCCGAAGACCACCCAACTCAACTTCCAGATTTCCTTTCCGTCCGAACGCAGTAAGACTCCGCTCGACGGTCGTCTGCTGCTGATGCTTTCGACCAACGACAAGGACGAGCCGCGAAACCAGATCGGCGACGATCCCGAAACCCAGCTCATCTTCGGCATCGACGTGGACGACTGGAAGCCGGGGCAGGCGGCGGTCATCGACGGTTCGGTGCTCGGCTATCCGCTCGACGGACTGGCCGACCTGCCCGCCGGAACCTATTTCGTCCAGGCGCTGCTCCAGAAGTACGAAACCTTCAAGCGATCCGACGGGTTCACGGTCAAGCTACCGATGGATCAGGGCGAAGGCCGCCAGTGGAACAAGGCGCCGGGAAATCTTCTCAGCGCGCCGGTCAAACTTGAAATCGACCCGGCGAAGGGCGGTGTCTTCAAAATTTCGCTCGAAAAGGAAATTCCGAAGATCGACCCGCCCAAAGACACGAAATACATCAAGCACATCAAGTTACGGAGCGAGCGGCTGACGAAATTCTGGGGCCGCCCGATGGAACTCGGCGCATGTATTCTGTTGCCCGAGGGCTTCGACACGCATCCCGAGGCGCGCTATCCGCTCTGCGTGTTCCACGGGCATTTCCCGGACACCTTCGGCGGATTTCGCGAGACGCCGCCCGACCCGAATCTGAAACCCGTCTACAGCAAGCGGTTCAATCTGGAGGGGTACAACAAAATCGAGCAGGAGCAGGCGCATCAGTTCTACAAGGAGTGGACCGGGCCGAACTTCCCGCGGATGGTCATCATCGAGATTCAGCACGCGAACCCGTTTTACGACGACTCCTACGCGGTGAACTCGGCGAATATCGGTCCCTACGGCGACGCCATCATGTATGAACTCATTCCCGAGATCGAAAAGCGCTTCCGCTGCATCGGTCAGGGCTGGTCGCGGTTTCTGTACGGCGGCTCGACCGGCGGCTGGGAGGCGCTGGCCGTACAGATGTTCTACCCGGAGGAGTTCAACGGCTGTTTCGCGGCCTGTCCCGACCCGATCGATTTCCGGGCCTACACGGTGATTGACCTCTACAGCGACAAAAACGCCTATTTCATCGACAGCCAGTTCAAGAAGGTTCCGCGACCGGCGCATCGGAACTATCTCGGCCACATCAGTACCACCGTCGAGCAGACGAACCGGCTGGAACTGGTTCTCGGTACGAAGGGACGTTCCGGCGGGCAGTGGGACATCTGGCAGGCGGTCTATTCGCCGGTCGGTCCGGACGGCTATCCGAAACCCATCTGGGACAAACGCACCGGCGACATTGACCATCAGGTCGCGGCCTATTGGAAAGAGCATTACGACCTCGGCCACATCCTGCGCCGCGACTGGAAGACGCTCGGCCCCAAGTTGAAGGGGAAAATTCGCATCTACTGCGGCGACATGGACAACTACTACCTCAATGACGCGGTCTATCTGGTCGAGGATTACCTGAAACTGACCAACGATCCGCCCTACGAAGGGGAAGTTGCCTACGGCGACCGCGCCGAACACTGCTGGAACGGCGATCCGACACGCCCGAACGCGCTTTCCCGGCTGCGATACAACCAGATGTACGTTCCGAAAATCCTCGAACGCATCGAAAAGACCGCACCTCCGGGCGCGGATTTGAAAAGCTGGAGATACTGAGTCTCGGGAGTCTTGTGGGTCTTGAGAGTCTTGGGAGTCGAAACCCGAGTCTTGAGAGTCTGGG
>JAAFHI010000375.1 GCA_013298335.1 Actinomycetota bacterium | reverse complement strand
GGGAACGTTCCACCGACAGCCGGAGGACCTTGGCGAGTTCGTCCTTGAGCGACCAGCCGCGCAGCAGTTCCATCACGATGTAGGCGATGCCTTCCTGCGAGACGCCCGAATCGAGCACGGTGACGATGTTCGGGTGATTGAGCCGGGAAGCCGAAACGCCCTCGCGCTTGAAGCGTTCGATGGCTTCGGCGGAATCGTTGTGGGCAATCGGCTTGAACACCTTGACCGCGATGTTGCGGTTCAGCGCGAGGTGCATGGCGCGGAAAACGACGCCGAATCCGCCCGCGCCGATTTTCTCTTCGAGGCGGTATTTGCCGTCGAGCGTCGTGCCGGGAAGCGCCTCGGCCAGCGCGGAAAAGATGCGGTCGGCCTGCCGCTGCGACTCGACCAGTTCATCGTTCATCTTGGCGAGTTCCTTGTTCTTGCGATCAAGTTCCTCGTTCTGCTGCGCGAGTTGTTCGGCGTTTTCGGCGCGCAGGCGGGCTTCGGTGAGCGAGGCCCTGTCCCTGACCCGGTTGGATTGCAGGCGGAACGCACCGACGAGCGCCCCCGACGCGGCGACAAAATACAGACAATAAGCCCACCAGGTCGCCCACGGCGGCGGAAGGATGCGAATCCGGACGGTCGCGCCCTTTTCGTTCCAGACGCCGTCTTCGTTGGTCCCGCGGACGTGAAACACGTAATCGCCGGGATTGAGATTGGTGTAGGCGGCGAAGCGGCGCGTGCCGGATTCGATCCAGGTGCGGTCGAAGCCTTCCATCCGGTAGGCGTAGCGCGTTTTTTCCGTCTTGTTGAAGTTGAGGGCGGCGAAATCGAAGGAAAAGTTGGTATCGCGATAGCCGAGTTCGATCACGTCGTCGAGAATCGGGCGGGGCGTCGTTTCCCCCATCACCCGGAATCCGGTCAGCACGACGGGCGGCGGAACGGGATTGTCCCTGATTTCAATCGGCTTGAAGGCATTGAACCCGTTGATGCCGCCGACGAAGAGCAGGCCGTCGGCGGACTGGAAGGTCGCATTCGAGTTGAACTCGTTGCTTTGAAGACCGTCCCGGAAGTCGTAGTTCCGGAACTCGATTTTCTCGGGGTCGAACCGTGACACCCCCAGATTGGTGGTCAGCCAGAGTTTGCCTTCCCCGTCTTCCAGAATGCCGTAGACCACGTCGTTGGGCAGTCCCTCGCGGGTGGTGTAGGTGGTGAATTTTTTGGTTTCCCGGTTGTAGAGGCTGAGTCCGGACCCTTCGAACGAAACCCACAGGCGACCCTTCGAATCGACTTTCAGGGCCATCACCGTCAGGTCCTGCATCGGGGGGGCGTCCGCGCCGGTTTCCGGGAATGGCCGCAGCGTTTCGGAGGCGTAATCGTATCGGAACAGCCCCTGAATGAACCCGATCCAGGCGCCTTTGTCGCCGTCCTCGGCGAAACAGAACGAGGTATTGGTCGGGCGGACTTTCGCCGACACCTTTTCTTCCTGGGGCAGTTCCTTCCACTGGTTTCGCTCCGGATCGAAACAGACCGTGCCGCCGTTTTCGCCTCCGCCGAACCAGATGCGTCCGGCGCGGTCTTCCTGGAACCAGTTGATGCCCTTGAGGGCATCGGGCGAAATGGCGGGCGGCGCCGTCATGATTTCGGTTTTGCCCGTCGCCGGATCGTACCTGACCAGTCGCGTGTCTTCGCCGATCCAGATTGTGCCGCGGCGGTCGGTCAGGAGGGCGGAGATATCTTTCCCGATTGAAACCGGTGGTGTCGTCCCGACCGTCTGGAGCGGTAGGGTTTCCCCCGAAGCCGGATTGAACGAGAAAAGGCCGTCATCGGTCGCGACCAGGTAGGTCCCCGCCGGGCCCTGGGTAAAGGCCCAGACGTTGCGGTGCTGGATGTTGCCGCCGTTTCCGGTCGAGGAGAGGTAGCGTTTGAATTTCGGTTCGACGAGGGGCAACCGGCTGACGCCCCCGGTTTCCGTTCCGACCCACAGGCCGCCCGAACGGTCTTCGAGGATGGCCCAGACGAGGTTTCCGCCAATACTTTCCGGGTCGGACGGATTGAGGCGGTAATGCGTGAATTCCTGACTGCCCGGATCGAGCCGGTCCAGACCGTTGGCGTAACTCCCGATCCAGAGCCTTCCGTTGTGGTCCTCGACGATGCTGAAGATTTTGCCCGCCGCCACCGACGTCGGCTGGCCGGGGTCGTTGCGGAAATGCACGGCGCGGTTGGAGGTCGGGTCGAAGCGGACAAATCCGTTGATGCCGGTACCGAAATACAGCCGGTCGTCCCGTCCGACGGTCAGGGTGGTGCATTCAGAAAAACGGACGGTCGTTTCGTTGGGTCCGGGGACCGTCTGGAATCTGGTAAAGGTCCGCGATGCCGAATCGAACCGGTCGAGGCCGTTTTCGTGGCCGACCCACACCGCGCCTTTCGAGTCGATTCCCAGCCCGACGACTTTTTCGCCGCCAATGGAGCGGGCATCGCCGGGTTTCGGCAGAAAGCGCTCGAACGTTCCGGTTTTGACATCCAGCCGACAGAACCCCTGCCGGGTGCCGACCAGAAGGCTGCCGTCCCGGTCGCGCCGCATCCCGTAAACGGTGTTCTGGCTCAGGGAGGTAGGGTCGCCGGCTTTGTTCTGATAGCGGGTGAAGGTTTCGGTCCGCGGGTCGAAGCGGTTCAGGCCGCTGTCGCTCGTACCGATCCACAGCGTGCCGTCGGGATCGGCGTAGAGCGAATAAATCAGATTGCCGCTCAGCGATTTCGGGTCATTGATGGACCGGCGGAAGATTTTGAACGCATAGCCGTCAAACCGGCTGAGGCCGTCGCCGGTGCCGAACCAGAGAAAACCCTGGGCATCCAGCGCGATGCAGGTCACGGTGCTCTGGGAAAGCCCCTGTTCAATCGTGAGTCGGGAAAATTTCGCCGGAGTGTCGGTCTGGCCGAAAATGGCCGTTCCAAAGGCACAGAGGAAACCCAGGACCAAGATGAATCTGGTAAGGCTCGTCATCCGAGGGCCTCCGCGAGGAAATCGGCGATACGGGAAATTTCAGTGAAACGTGAGAAAAATTATAACTGTCGGCCAGTGATTACGAAACCCTACCAAATACGGAATGCGGAATACCGAATGCGGAACGGAAGAAAAGGGTTTCCATTCCGCCTTCGATATTCCGCATTCCGCATTCTCTTCAATCGTTGGTGGCTGCGCTCTCCGATACTGGCGGATGTGAAATTCGTTCGTACAGTTTTTCTTCCCGGTTGTGTTTCAGCTCGCGCAGCAGGTAGCTCACGATGGCCACGTTCACGACAAGGATGAAACAGCGCGAAACGGTGACGTGGCGGAAGATTTCGTAGATTTCGACCGGAATGAACAGGCTCGACGCGATGACCGTCAGCCATTCGGCCCAGTGCTTTTTGAGCCAGAGGCCGATGCCTTCCGTCAGTAAAAGCGCCGAGTAGAAAAACGTCCCGATACTCAACAGTTTCAACTGTTTCGGCGTCACCAGGTCGAGTTTCATCAGGGCCGAATGAATATAGTGGTTGTCGGGGTCGAAATGGAGGAAATGGACGAGGTTTTCCCCCAGATCGCCGACGTCGCGATGAATGAGCGCCAGCGCGCCGAATCCGGCCAGAAAAAGCAGGCTGCCCTTGAAGAGTTTGAACCCCGCGATGAGACGAAGGGCTTTTCCAGGGTTATGGTGCTTCGGCTTCATGCGTGCCCTCAATCAGTAGGCGGCGGGTAAAACGTAGGGCCCGAGGTGCGACCCCGGATTGTTGAGACAGGTTTTCAGCGCGAGTTCGAGCGCCGGGCGAACGTCTTCCGGCGCGATGACTGCGTCGCAGAATCCTCGGGCTGCGGCGAACTTCGCGTCAAGCTGTTCTTCATACGTCTGGCGGACGCTTTCCATCTCGGCCTTCAGCGCCTCGTCGGGCTGTTTGCCTTCCTTCCTGAGCTTTTCAAGCTGCGCGGAAAAGAGCGCCATCACCGCCGAATCGCCTTCCATCACGCCCATGCGTCCGGTCGGAAGCGAGAAAATGAAATCCGGGTCGAATCCCTGTCCGGCCATCGCGTAGTAGCCCGCGCCCGAAGCGTGGTTGATGGTCAGTACGATTTTCGGTACGTGCGCGGTCGCCATCGCTTCCACGAAATGCGCTCCGGCGCGAATGATGCCGGATTCCTCGGCGTCGAGTCCGACCATGAAGCCGGAAACGTCCTGCACGAACAGCAGCGGCGTCTTGTGGCGGTTACAGTTTTCGATGAAGTAGGCGATTTTCTCGGCGCTCTCCTTATAGATGATGCCGCCGAAACGCGGCGGCTTGCCGCCCTGACCCTTGATGAGGCCGCGCTGGTTGGTAATCACCCCGACCGGAATGCCCGCGATCCGCGCCGTGCCGCACATCACTTCCTTCGCGTAGTCCGACTGGAATTCATCGAAGCTGCCGCCGTCGAAAATCGTGTCGAGAAACTGGCGGAAATCGTAGGGCAGGCGGTGATCCTCGGGAAGAATCGTGTATGCCGCTTCCGGTTCGACGGCGGGCGGTGTTGTCGGGCGGACTTCGATCGCGACCGGCGGCGGGGGCGGAAGTTCCGCGACGAGTTTGCGGATGCGTTCGAGGCAGGAGGTGTCGTCGGGCTCGCGGTAATGGGCCACGCCGGAAATTTCGTTGTGCATGCGCGCCCCGCCGAGGCGTTCGGCTTCGACGACCTGCCCGGTCGCTCCTTTGACGAGATTCGAACCGCCGAGCCCCATGAAACTCGTGTTTTCAACCATCACGATGACGTCGGAAAGCGCCGGGAGATAGGCACCGCCCGCGATGCACTGACCCATGACGGCGGCAATCTGCGGAACGCG
>JAAFHI010000399.1 GCA_013298335.1 Actinomycetota bacterium | reverse complement strand
GCGTGGTGGCCCGCGCGTAGTACGCAAAGGTGTAACTGCCCGCCGAAACCCATTCCGCGAACGCCTCCGCGCGGTCGTCGCGCAGATTCCGGTGCGAATACCACGGTCCCCACCACCAGTACTTTCTACCGGATTCCCGGTCCGCGCCGGGCGGGGCCGCCTGCGTCCCGGCCAGTTCCGGGTTGAGCGCCTCCAGTCCGGCGGGCAGCGGATCGGCCAGCGCGACGTGCTGTTTCACGGAATTCGTTGAAAATGAAACCTTTACCCGAATCCGCGCGCCCGCCCGGATGTGCCACGTCCCGTCGGGGTCGCGCTTGACGTCCGCCGGGTCGTCCACCGCCTCGTAGCTTCGTTCCACCTCGAAACCCGCCGCGAACGGATTCGGGTCGGGATTCAGCGGCGCGTACGTCATCGCCACCCGGTAGTACAACCGGCCCGCGCCGTCCTTCTGAAGGGTCAGCGGCGCGCCGGTCGCCGGAATTTCCCCAAGCGGCACGGCCAGTTGCCGGGAATCGGCGGTACGTCCGCGAAACGCCTGCTCGCCCGCGAATGTTTCGCCGAGCCAGAGCCGCGCGACGAAATCCGGCGTCACGTTTTCATAGGTCCGGAAGTAACGTTCGAGGGCGAGCAGGGCGAAGACGTTTTCCTGCGTCGTCTCCCAGCGGCCCCGCGTCCAGGCGTCGAGCAGGCCGCGGGCCAGTTTCGGAATCAGGTCGTTTTTCGGATCGGTCGCGATAAGTGCGTCGAGCACGATGCCGTCGGTCCGGTGGCTGGAAGACAGCATCACGTCGCCCTTGTCTGCATAGGCCGTCACGAAATGCGCCTTGCCCGCCGTTTCCGTCACCCGGTTGTTCAGCCATTTCAAAAGGGCTTCCCGCTCGGGCAAGAGGTCGGCGTCCCCGGCGGTCGCAAGCAGTAGCCAGCCGACGGCTTCGAGCGGCAGCTTTTCAAGACCTTCGGAAACCAGTTGCCGGATTTTTACCCGGTCGCGCGTGCCCGCCCGCGCGCGCACCGACAGCGCGAAGGCGATCAGCGACCGGCGGCTCGCGTCGGAGTAGTCCGCCGGAATGTGTCGTTCGATGTTTTGAAGATATTCGAGCGACGACCGGTACATCCCGCTTGGCACGGAAACGTCATGCGCCAGCGCCTGCTGACCGGCGAGCGCGACGAACACGCCGAGATAGGAAAATTCCTGGCCGTCTTTCGTCCAGAACGCAAAGCCGCCGTTCGGCTTCTGAATTTTCTCCAGGTGGGCGAAGTTCTCGCGAATCGCCGCCGAAAGTTCGGCCCGGCTCGGCACATCGGTCGCGCCGAGTTGTGAAACCACGTCGCGCATCGTCACCGCCGCCAGAATCCGCGACGAAATCTGCTCGCTGCATCCGTAGGGATACCGCGAGAGATAGACCGTCGCATCGGTCAGCGCCTGCAACTGGGTTGCGGAAGCCGTCACTTCCAGTTTTCCGTACCCCGGCAACGCCCCGGCGGGCACGGCCACCGGCTGTACCACCGCGCCCGCGTCGAGTTCGCCGTAGGTCGCAAACGCTTCCGAAATCTGGGGGTTATAGACCGGACACGTCGCGTAGGCCCCGTCCGGTCGGACGCCCGGCGCGGCGGCGGCAATCTCGAACCGCGCCTCGCCCGCGTGTTCCGCCGTCATCGGAAACCGCACTTCCACCCGGTCGTTGGCCGGAATCGTCACCCGCCGCCCGCCGCCGTCGAGCAGCCGCGCGTTCGACGTCCGGATGGCGACCGCGACGTTCTGCGGTGCGCCGGACTGGTTCTGAATCACCACCGGAAATTCGCACCGGTCACCGTAGTTCAAAAACCTCGGCGCGGACGGTCGTACCATCAGGGGCAACCGCGCCGTGACGTTCGATTCGCCCGTTCCGAAGTATTTTTCACCCGAAACCGCGACCGCCGTCACCCGATAGCGGGTGAGATTGTCGGGAAACTTCACTTTCACGACCGCCAGACCGTCGGCGTCGGTCGTCACGCTCGGCGAAAAGTTCGCCAGCGGGTCGAAATTCGTCCGCAACTGAATCGGCGGCTCGGCATTCGGTACTTTCGTCGAGGGATCGACGATCATTTCCTCAAGCTTGAGGGAGGCTTCCGGGAGACGGCCCTTCGCCGCCGGAAGGATCAGCCCCATTCTCCCCCCTCCGCCCGCGCCAGCCCCGACACCACCGCCGGGAGTGCCGCCCGGAATGCCTCCAGCGACACCACCATCTTCCAATTTGCGCGGGTCGTGATCCTGAATGACGCTCTTTTGTGAATGAACGGCCCAAATGTCCGATGTGCGTTGCGGATAGAAAATCCCGAACGGATCGTCGAGCCGGTACTCACCGAGCATGAGGATGGATTCGTCGGCCACGATCACCGCGACCCGGCTGCCCACGACCGGCGCGCCGTTGGCGTCGCGGACCCGCACCGTGACCGCCGATTCGCCGCCGGGTTCGACCGGCGACACCTCCGGAACCGCCGTCACCGCCAGTTTTCGCGCGGCCGGCGGAATTTTCAGTTCGAGACTCGCCTCGGCAATCACTGGCCGCTTGGCCTGAATTCGCCGGTCGTCAAAGGGGTCATCGGTTCGCGGCACGGCCCCGACGAGATTCACTGCGAGGTGGACGTTCGGCGTCCAGCGTTCATCGACCGGTATCTTTAGTACATGCGTCGTTCCGGTCATTTTGAACCGCTCCGACCGGACGACCCCGTTGCGCGAGATAAACAGCAGCCCGTCGGCATCCGGGAAAACCGAGCGCACGAGAATTTCCGCCGTTTCGCCACCGGCGTATTCCCGCTTCCCGGGAATGAGTTCAAGTTTGCGCGACGCGCCGTCTTCGCCATCATCCGAAGACCAGTTTCCCGAACCGGCGACCCAGACGGTCAGTCGGCTCCGGTTCGGACGCTCGCGTCCATCGGTCGTCGTGACCGTCACGCGATAGCGTCCGCCCTCGCCCGGCTGAAACGCGCAGCGCACCGGACCGTCGCCCGACATAATTGTCCGTTCCTGTATATCCTTTTCTATTTCAATGCTTTCGCCGTCTTTCACCACCGATTCAAGTCGGGCAAAACGGACCTGCACGGGGCGTCCGGCGACGGGTTTGCCGTCGATGTCGGTCACGACGGTTTCGAATTCGACCGCCTGCCCGCCCTCGGTAAAGGTTCGCGCCGACCGGACGCCGACATACACCGCCGACGGATGCACCAGCGCGCTCGTTTTCGCCGACACGGTCTGCCGGTTCACGTCCTGCGTCGTAGCCTCGGCGGTCAGACGAACCGGCCCCGGCGGCGAGATGTGGTCCACGTCGATCTTCAGGGAATGCCGCCCGTTGTCGTCGGCGCGACCGGTCAGCCGCCGGTCATCGTCACGCGCATGACGCCCTGGTCGATATCCTGAATATCGGGAAGAACTTACCCACCACGGTCGCCACTCGCCGAAGGTGAAATCGGTCCAGTTGGGCGGCGAATAGTCGGTCGTTTCGGTCCGGACTACCCAATTCGTTTCGGCCCCGGCGAGCGGCCCGCCAGCAAAGTACGTCGCCTCGGACGTCAGCGTCACCGGATCGCCCGCGATGAACGGCCCGGCGGCATCCGGCGTCACCTTCGCTTCAAACTCGGGACGGCGGAATTCGGCAATCTTGAACTGATGAAATCCCGCGTCACTCGAAGCAAACACGCCCTGCGGGTACAGGAAAAGCCGGGCGCTTCCGGTGTTGACGCCGGGTGGAATGTCGAACGCCCCGTCGAAGCCGCCCGCCGCGTCAAGCGTACACTCACCGCTTCCGAGCAGTATCCCGCGGGCATCTTTCGCCTCGAATTTCACTTTTGAAACGAGATTCGTCCCCGGAATCGTCACGTCTCCGGTCGGCGAAAAGGCAACCTGACGCAGCCAGCCCTTGAAGCGGACACGCTCGCCGGGTTTGTAAAGGCCCCGATCGTCAAACACGAACCATCTCAACGGCGACGGTCGCGCCGAGCGATTCCAGTTGCGTCGGCCACCGTAAGCGTCTTCCGGCAAAAGCAGCGCCGTATCGGTCCCCAGCCGCGCGAGGAGCATCCCCGGTTCCTGGCTTGAAACCAGTTTGAGCGGAATCGTCGCAGTCCCGTTTTCATCGGTTCTGGCGGTATCCCGTTGCGGGAAAAGGGTCAGTTCGACGTTCGCGAGCGGTTTCTGATCGCGCAGCGAAACCGCGCGGACGGTGAGCGATTCCGCGTCGGCGGTCGCGTCGAGGCCGATGTCGGTCAGCGACACCCAGCGGAGTTCCTCGCTAGGATTTCGTCCGGAATAGTCATTGGCGGCGGGCTGCCGGAGCGGCTCGATCCGGACCAGCAGGTGGCGGGTCCCGTCCTTATAATAAGGCGCGAGATTGATGGCGGTTTCGACGGATTGATTCGGACGATTGCCGACCGTCAGCGGACCTGAAAAGACGACCCGTCCCGGAAGAACCTGCTTGTCCAGGGATTGTGACCGCGCCGCTTGATAGGCGATCCAGTCCGCCGGGACCACCTTTCGAATCGTCACCTTGAACGACTGATGGTTGATGCTGTCCACCCACAGACGCGGCTTGCCGAACGGATCAAGCACCACCAGATCATTCCCCGGAACGGAATAGGCCGGGGATTCATCGCCGGTCACGAACAGCAGCGGCGCGGTC
>JAAFHI010000949.1 GCA_013298335.1 Actinomycetota bacterium | reverse complement strand
CCGAGCTGGCCGGTTTTGGCTTTCGCGTGCATCGGGAACGAAACACCGGCCACCAGTACCAGCAACAGCACCGCCGTCATTTTTTGAAGCATTGAATTTCTCCCATTCAGTCTTTTTTGTGTAAATGAAAAGGAGGCGCGAAAACCGCGCCTCCCAAGGTTCGTCCGTTTCATTTGGACGACCTATTCGACTCCGGCGTAGGAGTGCAGCCCCGGCAGCAGGAAACTGACGCCGATGTAGGTAAAGATCACGAAAATGAACCCGATGACCGCGAAATAGGCCGAACTGCGGCCCTTCCAGCCATGGACAAACCGGGTGTGGAGGTAGCCAGCGTAGGCCAGCCACGTCACCAGCGCCCAGGTTTCCTTCGGGTCCCAACTCCAGTACGTGCCCCACGATTCGTTCGCCCAGACGCCGCCCGTGATGAGCATCATGGCCAGCATCGGGAACACGACCGACACCGTCTTGTAGACCATGTCGTCCAGCGCATCGAGACCGGGGAGGGATTCCAGAATCCGTTTACCCTTGAAGGTGAACAGAACGACAAACGCGGTGCAGGCCAGCAACGTCAGGATGGTCGAGAACTCGACCGGGTTTGATTCAAAGGAAATTTGCAGTTTCGAAGCGTTCTGGGAAAGCCACTGCTGGCCCTGCTGGGTCAGCACCTGCGGTGCCATGGTTTTCGGATCCATGTCCGACCGCTTGGCCAGCCACGCGCCGAACGCCTGGTGCTGCGCCGGATTGATCAGTTCGTTGACGTTCATCGCCGACTTCATCTGGTAGAACAGCGCGCCGAAAATGACCACCTGCGACACCAGCGCTGCGACCATCAGCCGGTTGCCCCACATCCGGGCCTTTTCATCCGATCTGAAATAGTAGTACCCCAGCGCCGCCGCCGCCGCGAGATAGATCAGAGCCCCAAACTGCATCAGGTGGCCGATGCCCGGAAGCGACGCGCGGAGCATTCCGCCACCGGCAAGATTCAGCGGCGAACCCATCCAGCGGACGCCGAGTCCGTAACTTCCGGCGGTCAGAACCTTGAAATCACCCAGCCAGGCATAGGTCACGATGCCGAAAATGGCCACCCACCAGCCAAAACTCTCGATCCGTACCTTGTCCTTCAGAAGATAGAGCAGCGCGATGCCGAAACTGACGAGGCACACACCGTAGCTGATGGCCGCGATGCTCACGTGAATCGGACGCCAGTAGCTGCGCAAAATCGGCTGGAGCGTCCCGATGTCGTTGCCGAGAAAGAAGATAAGGATCAACACCAGCGAGGCAATCGGCATTACCATCCCGCCGAGGAAGCGGAAATTCTCGCGGCTCGAAATGATGAGCGTCGCCAGCACGGCGAATCCGGTGAACGCCAGCCCGATGTCGTAGAGGTTGTTCAGCGGGTAGGTGTGCGAAATCTTCTCCATCAGCGGGTAACTCGCCCACGCCGCGCCGATGGCCGGTTGCGTTTTGGCGTAATCAACGTATTCAACCCATCGAATGCCCCACGCGCCGAAGTTCATCACGTACCCGAACGCCATCACGCCGAGGCCGATCCGGAGCATCAGTTCTTCTTTATAAAGGAAGTAGGTCACGAACACGGCGGTCGCGCTCAGATAGGAGAGCAGCGCCAGCACCGTCATGTTCCCTTCCTTGAGAATGTTCGGGGCCGTCCCGTAGGCGCGCAGGATAATCAGCGCCAACGCCGTCACCAACGGCAGGACATAAATCAGGCTGTTGCGCAGCGCCGACGGCTTCCCGGTCGAGGACTGTTTGCCGCTGACGGGCAAGGAAGCCTGCAAATCAATGGTGTTCGTGGACATAGCGCATCCTTTGGGATTCGAATGGAGGTGTTGAATAGCCGGGGGATGAAATCCGCGACGGTCCGGTTGCTCGGTTTGAAGGTGAGTTGGACTGCCGGGAAAATCGTTCGAAAATATACTTTAGTGGTCGGACGGGCGGCAAGTAAGGAAGCCCTAAAAAAAGTCTCGGGAGTCTGGGGAGTCTTGAGGGTCTGGGGAGTCGAAAGAATTTTCCCGGACTCCTTGGGGGTTGTGGAAACAAAAAGTCCATAGTGGGCAGGAGCCCTGAACATCGCCTCCAGTTTCCAGTTTATTGACTCCCAAGACCCTCGAGACTCCCCAGACTCCCCAGACTTCCTGATTTGACTGCGTCCGGACAAATATCGTTGAACCGGCAATTCAGGCAGCGCGCGCCGGGATTGGTTTCAAAGGACGATTCCTCATACTGCCGGACGGCCCGGATTTTTTCGGCGGCGTTGGTCACGGCCCGGAGCGCGGCGTTTTCGGTCATCTGTTCATCGGGAAAA
>JAAFHI010000081.1 GCA_013298335.1 Actinomycetota bacterium | reverse complement strand
CAACCGCCTCGCTGTCAACCCGGTCGGCGGCGAAATAGGAGTCAATGGGCTCTGGAAGATGGACAGGCATGAGGAAAGCTCCTTCGTGAATGATCGGATCACCCTGTGCGGTCCGAATTGATAGGCCGGAAGGATATGGATAGACTCCTCAAATGACAAGAACACACAAATAAGTAAGGTACATACCAAAAAGTAGGTGAGAAAATTGGATAAAGAATGGACTCCCGTCACTGCCGCCGATGGTGTCGAACAGGCACTCAAGATTCTCGAAGGAAAGTGGAAGCTGGTGATCCTGTTCCATCTGTTTGGCGGTAATCTGTTGCGATTCTCCGAACTCGAAAGGGCGATCCCCGCAATCACACAGAAAATGCTGATCCAGCAGCTTCGCCAGATGGAGATGGACGGAGTTGTCCGGCGGATCGTTCACCATCAGGTGCCACCCAAGGTCGAATATGGCCTGACCGATTGGGGGCAGGCCCTCTGCCCGGCGCTTGATGCGCTGCTGAAATGGGCCGACCTGCGCGAGGAACACCGTCGGAGCGACGGCTGATTTCATCCGATGGGAAAAGTCCGGGCTTGGTATGGGTTTTGCGTGGGTGGCAAAGGAGCCGGGGTGGTTTGCCCCGGCCTTGAGGGCAGGGCGAGGTCAGTTGACCTTGCACTGAATCCGCCGGATGGCCTTGGTCGCCGCCGTGTAGTTGTGGTTGTAGTCGAGCGCCTGCTGGTAGTGCTCCAGGGCCTCGATGAGCTTGCCCTGCTGTTCGAGCACCCGGGCGTAGTTGAAGTGCGGGTAGAAATAGCACTCGTACCGCTGGGCGGTCATCGCCTTCTTGAGCCACGGCACCGCCGACCACGGGTCGCCGCGTTCGATCAGGTAGGCCCCGATGTCGTTGTAGGGATTGCCGAAATCGGGGTCGATCCCGATGGCGTTGTGGCATTCGGCGATGGCGCGGTCAATGTCGCCCTTGAAGCTGTAGGTCCAGCCGAGAAAGGTGTAGGCCTCGGCGGTCGGGTGGAGGGCGATGGAGCGTTCGTAGAGGGCGATGGCCTCGTCGAGTTTGCCGGCCATCTGCAACCGGTAGGCTTCCTGAAAGGAAAAGGCCGCCTCGCGTTCCGCCGGGTCGTCCGCGGTATGGTCGGGGCCGCCGATACCGTCAAGCATGTCGTTCATCGTCGGTTGTCCTTTGGGCGCGTTTTCTTGGCTTTCGAAGATTCTGGGCCGCTTCCACGGTCGTGATCGACCGTTCGTCGAGCAGTTCCAACAATCGCAAGAAAACCCGCGCCGTGGCAAGTGCGTCTCCCGCTGCCCGGTGGCGGTTGCGGATTTCCACGCCGAAGTATTCCGCCACCGAATCGAGCCGGTAGCTGTCGAGTCCGGGCACGAGGTGGCGCGACAGGTGAACGGTGCAGAGCGCGGCGTTGGTGAACGCGACCAGCGGGTCGTGCCGGTTGAGTTCCATCGCCAGAAACCCGGTGTCGAACCGCGCGTTGTGCGCGACGATGACGCTATCCCTCACGAACGATTGAATCTGCGCCGCCAGCGTCCCGAAGTGGGGCGCGTTTCTGACCATGTCGTTGGAAATGCCGGTCAGCATCGTGATGAAGGGCGGGATGACCTGCCGGGGATTGATGAGGCTGGCGAATTCGTCGGTGATGACGCCGTTTTCGATGGCGTAGAGCGCGATTTCCGTCATGCGCGCGCCCTTTGCGACCGTGCCCGTCGTTTCCACGTCCACCACCACGTACCGCGCCTCGGCCAGCGGGCGACCGACGCAGACGATGTCGCCCGTCCAGCCGATAAAGCCTTCTTCAAGCACGACGGCCTCCGGAATCTGGGCGAGAAACGGTTTCAGCAGCCGCATCACGAGGTCCGGCGCGGCGGTCGGCGCGAAGAAAATCTCGCGCCCGAGGTCCTTCAGCGGCACGGGACCGCCCGCCGTCGCCAGCCGGTTCCGCAGACGGGGAACGATGGCCGGAAGGTTGGTGGTGTCTTTTGAAGGCATCGGGAAAGGCTGGAAGGGGTCGGCGGTGTTTCAGTGGTTATTCGTCCAGCGGCGGATAGTCGAACGGATGGTTCGCCAGTACGGCGCGCATGTTGATCTGGCCGAGGAGGGTTTCGAGAAAGGTCGAAAGAACGTGGACGATCTTCAGCAGTTCCTCGATGTTGCGGGCCGAGACGGCGTCTTCGAGGAAATGCTCGTATTCGTCCCAGTCCTTGTACATCAGATAGCGCAGCGTCGTATCGCGGAAAAGCGTGATCTGGTCGAGCAGCGGCGCAACGTAGCTTTTTTCGGGACGTCCCTCGAATTTCCGCAGGTGGCACAGCAGCCGCCAGATGTCGTTGCGGAGGTGGAGCGACTGTTCGAGCTTGGTCTGGAAGCCGTCGAAGGCCGCCGAGCCGTCAAACGTATGGTCGAACGCCTGGGCGAGCGCGACGAGCGACTGCTGGAAACAGTCGCGCAGCAGGCCGTGGGCGTTTTCGACCTTGGCGTAGATCGGCGGGGCCTGCCGCAGATGGATGAAGCCGATGAGTTCCCGCCCGAACACCTTCCGCAGTTCCATCTGGAGCGCGTAGATCGTGGCATCCACCGTGTCGGCGACGTCGGGGGCGAGGTCCTTGACCCGCATCAGCCGGGTTTCGAGGAATTCCAGCAGGGCCTCGGTTTCGGAGCGGATGAGCGTGAAGATGAGCAGCGAGCCCTTCAGCGGGCGGTCCTGCCGGAGGTCATCCTGAATGAAATCAAGGTATTGCAGCAGCCGGAAGAATTCGGAAAGGGTACGCTCGACGTCCTGCCGGAGCGCCTCGTTGGCCACGTTCCGCAACAACCCTTGCACCCGTTCCGAGCGGATGCCGAAGTGGTTGACCCGCGCGTGGCGGCGGCGCAGGGCTTCCCGGAAGCGGCTCTGCGGGACGGCCCGGTTCAGGATGCGCCCGATGCTGGCGAACGACTGGAACCCGGTCGGCGTGTGCGGCGTCGAGCGACGGCGGCGCAATCAGCCGGTCGGCGAGGCGTTTGACCGGCTGGCGGTCGGATTCGCCGAGATGGGTCGAAATTTCGGTACAGAGGAAATTCATCCGCAGCGTGGCGTTCCGGACGATCCGCAGTTCCTCGCTGAAATCGTGGTGGATGAGTTCGTCCTGTTCAATTTCCGTAAATGGATGGTTTTCGATGCGGAAGAAGCACCCGAAGCACTGAACCCACATTTCGAGTTCAAAGAGCAGGCGCATGGTGGCGTCGCCGAAGACACCGGTCGTCTTCCGGACCGGGGGCCGGGGTGGTTCGGGAATGGCGGCGATTTCGATGGGTGTGCTCGTCGCGCTCGGCGACTGCGGTTCATTCATTCGAGTGGGTGAAATAGACGGCTGAAATAGGGCTGTGCGGTCGTTCGAGGAAATTCGGCTTTATACTGCACCCCCCGGACGAAACACAAGAAATCGGCTTTTGGAGCGTTTGTGGAGCGCGGACATCCTGTCCGCATGCCTGAATTTACGTGTGGGCGGCTTATGGACCGCGGACACCCTGTCCGCATGCCTTGAAGTCTTGAACCCCAGGTCACTTCACCAGAACCGCGTTGCAGTCCCGGCAGGTTTGGGCGCGGTAAATCATCCCGCGATTGGTCGGTGATTGGCATCCGCAGTTCGGACAACGGTTTATCAGGCGGTTAAGAACCCCGAGTGAGAAGAAAGATAAAATTGGCGCAAGAATTGCCAGATAAACCAGTTCAGGTTTGAAATAGAGAAAATTCACCAAGAATGCTGGTGTCCAAATTGTGGGAAACATAATCCAAAGGAATCTGTTTTGAATTTTTTTGTATTCAACAGAAAAATCCGGCCCGCTGTTTTCCGTAATGCATTCATTTTGGTGAACTAAAGGTGCATTGACGTCAATCTGCACACATCGGAGGCAATTTCCCGTTTCCGGGTCGAAAAGGTCCGTCTGATGGCAGATTTCGCACCGGACAGGCAGGTTTTCGCGGCGGATGGTGAGCGACAAATCGAATACCTTTTTACCCTATTTCATTGCCTAATTAAGGTAGCCCCACATTTACGGCAAGTATTGGCGGGAGAGGTACTGCCATGAAACCCGGGACCTAGGCAGCGACAGTTTGGGCAGCGACCAAACCAAAGCGAGAGAATTATTAAGACGAAGGTAAAAAGGAGCATTGGAAAACCCGAAAGCAGGATTGCAAACGGACCAATCCAATTAACAAAAAATTTTATATTAAAAATAAAAAGAACCTCAGAAGCTAAGAAAAGTCCAAAATCCAGAATTTCCAATTGGAGCATTTTTCTTTGGTTTTTCCGATACTCCTCTGACACATCGGGCTTGGTGCCATTCACCACCGCTTCATCCTGCCGGAGCAGCGCCGCGCCGACGGTCGCCGAAACGCACCGCAGGCAATTGCCCGTTTCCGGATCGAAAAGGTCCGTCTGGTGACAGATTTCGCACCGGACCGGCAGGTTTTCGCGGCGGATGGTGAGCGACATCGAAATTATCTCGTTCCGCCTGATGGTTTTTGAAAATTTGAACCGGTCATAAGAAGGCGCGAATGCGCCGACAGATAATAGCCCCACCCGTGAGGGTGGGGTAGATGACGGTAGGGCGCCGAGCCGCAACGCGGCGACACAGGAAAATGGACAATGAACAATTGACAATGGACAGTGAATCCGGATTTTTATTGTCAATTGTCCACTGTCAATTCTCCATTCTCATTTGTGCCGCGTCTTCGACGCTTTGAAATTGATCGCGAATCCACCCCACCCTCACGGGTGGGGCTATTGTCTGACGGCGCATCCGCGCCTGCTCGGGGCAATTTCAAATCCATCGCAAATACCGGTTCAATTTTTCAAAAACCATCAGGCGGAAACTCCGAACTTCAGCGTTTGTTGCGTTCGTCGGCCTGTTTGCGGGCGCGGGAGAGCGCGTCCAGTACGCCGGGGTTCGACGCCGGGGCGGGTTTCGGTTTGTCCGTGGTCGTCGTCGCGGGTTTGGCGGGGTCGGTTTGGGTTTTCGACGCGGAAACCACCGGTTTCTGGCCTTTTGAACCCGCCGGACGGGGAATCGCCGCGCTCAGTTTGCCGAGCGCCTCCGCCGGGGCGGGACGCCACGCGGTGACGAGGCCGGTGCGGCGTTCGAGGACTTCCACCAACAACAGGAGCAGCGCCAGTCCGATCAGGTAGGGCGACAGGTCGAGAAAGCGGGAGCGTTTGGGCAGCGACCGCCAGAGCCCCGACAGGTCGAGGAGTTCGCGTCCGCCGGTGGCTTTGGCGATGCGGTTGAGCGTTTCCGCGCCTTCGCCCGGTTCGGCGGGGGCGAATTCCGGCGAGTAGGGCAGCGTCACCGGCGGCAGCGTGACGGTTCCGACGTTTGGTACGTCAACCGTCGAGATCGCCGTCTGGCTTCCTTTCAACGGAATGTCGATGGCGAGCGTGTCGGCGGAAGTCCACTGCATTGTGACTTTACGCGAAACCGGCGGGCCTCCCGAAGCGGAGGTCAGGGTATTCACGGAGGGCGTTCCGGTGAACGGTTCCGTCTGGCGCGTCGGGTCGAGGTCGAGCCTGACGCTGCACACGCCGTTGCGGATTTCCTGCGTCGCGAGCATTTCGGGCGGCAGGTTTTCGGACGCGCCAGCCGTCCAGCGTCCGAGGCTGGTGAAGAATTCGCCCGCGCTGGCCCACGCGGCGAGCGGTCCGGCAAACTGCCCGTCTGCTTCGCCCGTGTAGCAGGCGACGCGCCCGATGCCCGCCTGCCAACTGGCGACGACCGGCGCGGCGTATTCGTCTTTCGTCACGGCGGCGAGGTTCGCGGTCGGGCGGATGTAGCAGAGGTTGTACCCGCCGAGCGACGGCGGCGCGGGAAACTGTTTCCCGGCGAGCGTCACCATGCCGCCGGTGAAGGCGAAGGGCGTCGGCTGGTCGAGAAAGGTGCTGCGGGCGACGACGAAGGTGTCCTGCGCGAAGAGGCGCGGCAGTTCGCCGGGGTCTTCGGTGAAGTAGCAGCGTCCGTTGCCGCGTTTGGCGACGTCGCGCAGGAGTTCGGCGTCGGAATCGGTCGGTTTGCCGAGTCCGATGACGCTGACGGTGATGTCGGCCTGCCGCATCTTTTCGAGCAGGTTTTTGTAATCGCCCGGTTCCTCGGAATCCGCCGCGTCGGCGAAGAGGATGATGTGCTTCGTCTGGGCGCGCGCTTTCTGGATCATGTCCGCCGAACCGGCGAGCGCCTGATAGATGTAGATTCCGCCGCCTTCCGACTGAACCCGCAACACGCGGCTGCGGACGGCTTCCTTGTTGTTGACCGGACTGAGTTCGGCGATGGTGTGGGCGGTGGAATCGACCGCGATGCAGCCGAATTCGTCCATCGGGGTCAGTAAATCAAGGACCTGCGCGGCGGCGAGGTCGGCGAGGTCCATTTTCGTCCGACCGCCGCCGACCGAAACGGCCATGCTGCCGGAGCGGTCCATCGTGACGACCATCGCGAGGGCGAGTTTGCGGTGTTCCTGCCGGAGTTCCATCGAGACCGGCATGACCGCTTCGAGCGGCGATTTGAAATAGCCGCCGGGCGCGTAGCTGTTTTTGCCGCCGGTCATCAGCAGACCGCCGCCGGTGTCGCGGACCCACGCGGCGAGGTTTTCCATTCCGCGCGGGCCGATTTTCTCGGCGGGGACGTTTTCGATGACGATTCCCGAATAATTCGAAAGTTCTTCGAGTCCCCAGCCCATCTGGCCGGGCGTTTTGGCTTCGACCCGCAGACCGCCCGCGACGAACAGCCGCGCCAGCCCGGAATTGGCCTCGGGCGACACGCAGAGGAGCGGTTTCGGCCCCCGCACCCCGACGAGGAGTTTCGCCGAATTGTTTTCGAGAATCGGATCGTCGCCGGTTCCCGTGACGCGAACGGTATAGCCGAGCGTGCCGCCCTCGCCCGCCACGTCGCGGAAGGTGAGCCGGTTCAGCCCCGCCGTGAGCGGCGTCTTTCCGGCGGCAATGGCTTGGCCGTTGCGCAGCAGTTCGTAGCCGCCTTCCTGCGTCGTCGGCGACCGGACCCACGCCGTCAGGACGAATCCCTCGCCGGGCGTGACGGTGGCCGGGGCGTCGAGGCGGGAAATGGCGGTATCGTTGGTCGTGGGGCGCTGGAGCGTCCGGTAATCGACGGCGATGCCGCGCGCGGCGGCCTGCGCGGCGACGCCGGACGGGTCGCGTCCGGTGAAGCGTCCGTCGGAGAGAATGACGATCCGGCTTGGCGTGTCTTTGGGAATCAGCGAGAGCGCCCGGTCGAGGCCGTCGGAAAGATTCGAGGCGTCCACGCCGACGTCGTTGGTGAAATCGGCGAAGGGGCCGGATTGCGGCGCGCGTTCGATGGCAGCGGTTTCAGCGAAGGAGACGACGGCCAGTTCTTCATTCCCGGACATATCCTTCTGAATCAGGCCGATCAGTTCCTTGTGCGAGGCATCGGCCCCGGCGGGCATCGAGCGGCTCCGGTCGGCGACGACCACGACCGTTCCGGCGCGTTGCGGCAGTTTGAGCGAGAGTCCGGCGGCGGCCAGGACGAGGGCGACGAGCAGGATGGCCCGGAGCGTGTTCAGAAACCGGGTCGGCATCGCCCACGCGCGCCACGCGGCGGCGAGCGGAATCAGAAGGAGCAGCCAGATCGGTTGCAGCAGGGTCATCTGGGGAAGGTGTCGGGTCTCGGGTGTCGGGTTTCAGGTAAAACCCAAATTTGGAGTTTTGAATTTTGAGTTTCAGGGCGATGATTCGGAAACGATGTCACTTATAGACGAATTTTGAAGGGTGGGCGAGAACCTTGCGAGGGAAAAACCGATGAACGAAACATTGCGCGCGAAATTGGTGAAACTGGCGGAGGAGGACGGTCGGGTCCGGGCGGAACTGGCGGCGACGGGCGAGCTTTTCAAGGGGTACAACGCCCAAATGCGGGAGGTTCACGAGGCGAACGCCGACGAACTTCAAAAGATACTGGATGAATTCGGCTGGCCGGGCGAACCGCTGGCGGGAAAAGACGGCGCGGCGGCGGCGTGGCTGATTCTCCAGCACGCCATCGGACGTCCGGCGTTGCAGCGGGGGAGTGTGCCGCTGTTGAAGGAGGCCGTCGCGCGGGGCGAGGTTCCCGCCGCGCAGGTCGCCTATCTCGAAGACCGCATCGCGTTTTCCGAAAAAAGGCCGCAAAAATACGGTACGCAGTGGGATTGGGGGCGGGATGGCCGGATGCATGTCTGGACGCTCGCCGACCCGGAGCGCGTCAACGACTTCCGCGCGAGCGTCGGCCTCCCGCCGCTGACGCGGCTCGCCTACGAACCCGAAGGGGAGGCGGCGGGGATGGCCCCGGCGGACTGGGACGCCCGGCAGGCCGAAATGGAAGCTTGGGCGAAATCGGTCGGCTGGTGAGGGGGAGATTCAACGCAAAGACGCAAAGACGCAAAGGCGCAAGGAAAAGCGGCTTCAGCTTTGGGCTGGGTTGTACTTCTTTGCGCCTTGGCGTCTTGGCGTCTTTGCGTTCAAAAACTCAGGCCGGGTTTTTCTTTTTGAACAGTTTTCCGGCGACCGTCACGACGAGCAGGACCGCGATGCCCGCGAGGATGCCGAACAGGCCGTCGAGCGCCAGCGGCGTCAGGCTCGCCAGGATTTTCCCGATTCCGGCGATGCCTTCGACCGCGTGGGTGGCGGCCTCGATGACGTGGTGAACCGGCGGCAGATTGTGGGTCAGGATGCCGCCGCCGACGAGGAACATCGCCGCCGTTCCGGCAATCGAGAGGAAACGCATCAGCAGCGGCGCGGCTTTGAGGATGCCGTTGCCGATGGCCTTCCCCGCGCCTTTGCTGGTGCGGACCAGGTACAGCCCGAAGTCGTCGAGTTTGACGATGCCGCCGACCAGACCATACACCCCGACGGTCATGATGAGCCCGATGGCCGACAGCACGGCAAGCTGGATGAGAAAGGGCGATTTTTCGACCGTTCCCAGGGTAATGACGATGATTTCGGCGGAAAGAATGAAATCCGTCCGAATCGCGCCCTTGATTTTGTCCTTTTCAAGTCCGGCGGCATCCACGCCCGGCGCGGTCGGGTGATGGTCTTCCGCGTGATCGTCCGAGTGGAGAAACTTGTGGGCGAGTTTTTCGAC
>JAAFHI010001050.1:1280-2110 GCA_013298335.1 Actinomycetota bacterium | reverse complement strand
TGTTCGAAAACAAGCCTCGTAAACGAGGCTAAATACTTCTTTTTCAGATTTTTAGCCCCGTTCACGGGGCTTGATTGAAAGAGCCCTGTCCTTGAGGGCAGGGCGACCACCGGGTAAGCATTTCCGCGAAGAAAATGGATATTCTCCACCGGTTCCCGGACTGACGGCTTTGACGCGGCGCGGACGTGCGCTTCAATTCGCCGCTTATGAATTCCCGACCAAAAAACCCCGATCTGCGCCTGCTCATCGCCGCCTTTGTCGCGATTTACGTGATCTGGGGGTCGAGCTATCTCGGCATCGTCTACGCCATCAAGACGATGCCTCCGTTTCTCATGGCCGGGATGCGTTTCGTGACCGCCGCCGCGCTGATGTTCGCGTGGATGGCGAAGCCGCTCGTTCAGGGCACGATCAAACTTCCGACAAAACGGCAGTTTCTCAACTGCGCCCTCATCGGTCTGCTGCTGATGCTGTTCGGGAACGGGTTCGTCGTCTGGGCCGAGCTGCGGATCGCGAGCGGGGTGGCCGCGCTGCTCGTCGCGACCGAGCCGATCTGGGTGGTGCTGCTGACGTGGCAGTTGACCCGGCGGCGTCCGGGGCTGATCGTGATGCTCGGGATCGTCCTCGGCGTCACCGGGACGGTCACGCTCGTCGGACCGTCGGGATTCTCCGGCACGGGCGGCGTGGACCTGCTCGGGGTCGTCGCCGTCGTCATCGCGACCATCGGCTGGGCCAACGGCTCGGTCTATGCCGCGCGCGCCGATCTGCCCGCCTCGCCCGCGCTCTCGACCGGATTGCAGATGTTCTGCGGCGGCGTTTTTCTGCTCATTACC
>JAAFHI010001050.1:0-1270 GCA_013298335.1 Actinomycetota bacterium | reverse complement strand
GTGTCGCTCGAATCGTGGCTCGCCTTCGCGTTTCTCGCGACGATCGCATCCATCGTGGCCTTCACCGCCTACATCTGGCTCACCCGCAACGCATCGCCGGGCATCGTCGCGACCTATGCCTACGTCAACCCGGTCATCGCGGTGCTGCTCGGCTGGGCCGTCCGTGGCGAAACGGTCACCGCCCGCACCTTCATCGCCGCCGGACTGCTCGTCACCGCCGTCGTCCTCATGACCCGCGGCGACCACACGCCCCGCAAAATCGAGGACTCCGACCGGTCGTTCACCGACATTTCCCACGCGCCGACGGCCTGAATCGCGGAAAAGGCATGCGGACAGGATGTCCGCGTTCCACGTCACGCCTGAAACGCGGTAAAGGCATGCGGACAGGATGTCCGCGCTCCACGTCACGCCTGAAACGCGGAAAAGGCATGCGGACAGGATGTCCGCGCTCCAAGCCGCGCAAGCGGCGATCACAGCTTTTCCAGATTCAACCGGACGTCCGCCGCGTGGGCGAGCGTGCGTTCGCGCTCGGCCTCCGCGAGTTTGTCCCAGGTGGCGTAAATCATCGTCATCCGCTGGTTCGACTTCAGTTTTTCGCGATTCCGAGCAAGAAAATCCCAGTACAGGCTGTTGAACGGGCACGCGCCCACGCCGTGACGCTTCTTCGGGTCGTAGGAACAGCCCCGGCAGTAATCGCTCATCCTATTAATATAAGCCGCGCTCGCGGCGTAGGGCTTGGTCGCCAGAAATCCGCCGTCGGCGTAAAGCGTCATCCCGAGCACGTTCGGCAGCGTCACCCACTCGAACGCATCCACATACCCCAGCCAGAACCACTCGTTCACTTCCTGCGGACGAACTCCCGCAATCAGCGCGAAATTGCCCAGCACCATCAGCCGCTGGATATGGTGCGTATGCCCGGTTTCCCGAAGCTGCGTCACGCACTCGCGCAGGCAGCGCATCCGCGTGTCGGCGTCCCAGTAGTAATGTGGCAGCGTGCCGTCGTCGCCGAAGAAATTCACCTCGGCGAATTCCGGCATCTTCAGCCAGTACAACTGATAAATGAACTCGCGCCAGCCGATGAACTGCCGGACGATGCCCTCCGCCGAGTTCAACCGTACTTTTCCCGCCCGGTAAGCCGCCTCGGCCTTCCGCGCCAGTTCGAGTGGGTCGAGCAAACCGAGATTCAGGTAGGGCGAGACGAGCGAGTGATAGAGCGCGTGCTCGCCGGAGACCATCGCGTCCTCGAACGGCCCGAACCGGTCGAGCCGGT
>JAAFHI010000661.1 GCA_013298335.1 Actinomycetota bacterium | reverse complement strand
CCCTGACCCCTGACCCCTGACCCCTGACCCCCCTTTATGACGACTCGCATCATCAACGGCACGCTCCTGACTTCCGGGCCCGAACACCAGACGCTCAAGGCGGATGTGTACGTCACCGGCGACCGCATCACCCATATCGGCGACGTTCCCGCCGAGGCCGACGAGACCATCGACGCAACCGGGTGCGTGGTGATGCCGGGGTTCGTCCAGTCGCACATTCATCTCTGCCAGACGCTCTTTCGCGGCGCGGCGGACGATCTGGAACTGCTCGACTGGCTGAAAAAGCGTATCTGGAAGCTCGAAGCCGCCCACGACCGGCTGAGCCTGCGAACGTCGGCGCAACTGGCGGTGGCGGAGATGATGCGCGGCGGGACGACCTGCGCGCTCACGATGGAGAGCGTCCACCACACCGAATCGGCGCTGGAAGTCGTTGAAGAAAGTGGATTTCGCGCCGTCGTCGGCAAATGTCTGATGGACAAGGGCGACGACGTGCCGGACGGCCTCCGCGAAACGACCGACCACGCCCGGACCGAATCGCTGCGCCTGATCGACGCCTGGCACGGACGTGCCGACGGTCGGGTCCGGGTCGCCTTCGCGCCGCGCTTCGTGCTGTCCTGCACGGAAGACCTCATGCGCGACGTGGCCGCGATTGCCCGCAAGCGAGGCGTGCTCGTCCACACGCATGCGTCGGAGAACCGCGACGAAATCGCCATCGTCGAGCGCGAAACCGGCTTCCGCAACATCCGCTACTTCCACGAAATCGGGATGACCGGTCCGAATGTCTGCGTCGCCCACTGCATCTGGCTCGACGACGAGGAAACGGAAATACTTGCGGAAACCGGGACGCACGTGCTGCACTGTCCGTCATCGAATCTCAAACTCGGATCGGGTATCGCCTCGGTCGTGGAACTGCTCGAACGCGGCATTTCGGTGTCGCTCGGCGCGGACGGCGCGCCCTGCAACAACCGCCTCGATGCCTTCACCGAGATGCGGACGGCGGCGCTGCTCCAGAAAATGCGGCGCGGCGCGAGTCGGCTGACGGCGCGCGAGGCGTTCGTGATGGCGACGTGGAACGGCGCTCGGGCGCTCGGGCTGGCGGATGACATCGGCAGTCTCGAAATCGGCAAACGCGCCGATCTGGTGGTGGTGAACCTGGAAACGCTCCACGCCGCGCCGCACCCGGACCCGCTCTCGGCGCTCGTCTACGCCGCGACGGCGCAGGATGTCCGCGACGTGCTGATTGACGGTCGCCGGGTCGTCCGGGGCGGGGAACTGACGACGCTCGACGAAGGGGCGATCATTCGCGACGCCCGAACGCAGTTCGTGGCGACCGCCGCCCGCGCCGGGCTGGGATGACGGTTGGCCGAACGCTTTCGTCACATGTATTAAGGATCGCGCGCGTACGATGAACGTCTCTTCAAAGTTCCCGCATGCACGCCGGTTCCCGTGTCCCTCCTGTGTCCTTAGCCCGACCGTAAGGAAGGGCGTTACTTGCGCGCCTCTCTTACGGTCGGGCGAATGACACGTCACCTTTTACATATCGCCTGTTCATTTTTCAAAAACGGGAGTCTCCCCGTGATGAAGCGGTTCCGCAATCTGCTGATCGGTCTGCTGTGCCTGTTCGGGACGGCGGCTTCGGCGTGGGCGCAATCACCCGCGCCTTCCGACATTCGCGCGACGCTCCCGGCGCTCCGCCCGGCGATGCGGGTGTTCAACGACACCGACGGCCTGCCGCAGAATACGGTCAGCGTGATCGCCGTCGATAAAAAGGGCTACATCTGGATTGGAACCCAGGAGGGCGTCGCGTTTTACAACGGACGAACCTGGACCACCGTCCGCCTGCCCGACGCGCTTCAGGGCGACAACGTCCGGGCGATTCTCCCGGCGTCGGACGGCTGGATGTGGTTCGGAACACTCGGCGCGGGCATTCTGCGGTGGCGCGACGGCGTGTGGGAAACCTTCGACAAGGCCGCCGAAAAGCCGTCGGGACAGATTTACGCCATCCTTGAATCGGTCGCCGACGGCCAGCCCGTCATCTGGGCGGGCGGCGAGGAAGGCGTCGCGCGTTACGCCGCCGGCGCGTGGTCGCGTCCGCCGGAACTGGCGTTGAAACCGAAGGAATTTGTGACCGCGCTCGCCGAAACGGTCGAGCCGTCGGGCGGGCGGGTGTTGTGGATCGGGACCAACCGGAAGGGGCTGCTCCGGTTCGCGGGCGGCAAGGTCGTGAATTTCCACGCCGAAACGGATTTTCCCGGAAGGTACGTGCCGAGCCTGTTCGTCTCGCGCGGCGACGACGGCGCGCCGGTCATCTGGGCCGGGACAAATGGCACCGGCCTCGTCCGCATCGTCGGCGACACGCTGACTCACTTCGACACGAAAAACTCGGGGCTTCCCAACGACCGCGTGCAGTCGCTCGCCGAATCGGTCACGCCGGACGGCAAGCGGACGCTCTGGGTCGGGACCGACGGCGGCGGCCTCGCCGGATTTTCAGAGGGGCGCTGGCGTGCCTATTCAATCAAACAGGGACTGCCGAGCGAGCGGGTGTTCGGTCTGCTGGCCGATCCGTCCTCGCACGGTCGCCTGCTCTGGGTCGGCACGGGTGGCGGCGGGCTCGTCAAGATCGACCTCGGCGGCTGGCAGTCACTCACCGCCGCCGTCAACGGCCTCCCGAATCCGCGCGTCTATTCCTTTCTCGAAACCGTCGCGCCCGACGGCGGCCACGTCTTCTGGGTCGGAACCGGCGGCGGACTGGTCCGTTTCGCCAACGGCGAGACGACGGTGTTCACCCGCAAGGACGGATTGCCCGGCGACGCCGTGCTGAGTCTGGCCGAAACGACCGGGGCGAACGGGGCGAAAACCGTCTGGGCCGGCCTCGACGGCGGGCTCGCGAAGTTTGAAAACGGACGCTGGACGACCGACCGGACGCCGCTGGACGGAACGAACGGCGCGGCGTACTTCAACTTCACCGAAACCCCTCGCAACTCCGGCGCGCGAACCTGGGTGGGCTCGCTTTCCGGGCTCGCGTTTCGGGAGGGCGACCGCTGGGTGGAAGAGGCGTCAAAGGACCTGCCGAGGCCGTTGCCGGTTCTCGGAATGGGCACCGGGCGTTCGTCGAACGGCGCGCCGCTGCTGTGGCTCGGAGCCTACGATCAGGGCATCTGGCTCCTGGAAAACGACCGCTGGACGAAATTCGCCGACCGCCAGACGGGCCTTCCGAACAACCGGGTTCTCGCCCTGTTCG
>JAAFHI010000603.1 GCA_013298335.1 Actinomycetota bacterium | reverse complement strand
TTGGAGGGATCGCGACTGGATGAGGAACGACGGGAGCATGAGGAGGAAGAAAGAGAATCGGAAGAAACTGACAACCGAATCCGTTGATGGACGCTCCATCGGGCTCCGCACTCGTAAGTGCTCACACCCGAACGTCGAAACGATGTCGCTCGAAACGACGCGATCAGCCTCGTTTCCGAAGGCGACCGTTACGCACCAATGGCGGGCGCAGCCTGTAATCTCTTTTCAAATACGCGTCGATACGACGCGCTCTTTCCACTTTCCTCAGTTGACGAACCGCTGTTGATAGACGTTCGCCACCAATCCCAAGCAGGTAAAGGTCATCAGAAGGGATGAACCACCCGCGCTGAGCAACGGTAACGGGATGCCCATAATCGGGACCAACCCCACAACCATTCCGATGTTGATGACGGTGTGAAACGCCAGCAGTGTCATGTATCCCGCGAGAACCAACATACCAAAACGTTCCCGCGCCTGACCGGCAACTTGGGCCGAGTGTAATATGATGAAAAGGAAGAGTGCAAGGGTGAGCAGGCAGCCGGCCAGCCCCAACTCCTCACCGATGACGGACCCGATGAAGTCGGAATGGTTCTCGGGAACGAATCCGCCCTGGCTCTGCGTCCCTTTGGCAGGCCCCTTTCCGAACATTCCCCCGGAACCGACGGCAATCATGGACTGCAAGGTCTGGTACCCGAATCCTTCGCGGGTCGTCCGGTCCTGGAGCTTCTCAGGATTGAAGATGGCGTTCCACGTCACGTTGATCCGGTCCCGTTGGTATTGCTTGAGACGCGGTTCGAGAACGAACTTGAACGCAAGCGGCGCCACCAGCATCGCGACGACGACGGCGAGCGTTACCAAACGACCATTCAACCCGCTCAAAAAAAGCATGACGGCCAATACCGGAAAGAACGTCAACGCCGTTCCGGTATCGGGTTCAAGCATGATCAACCCCACTGGAAGAGCCACGAGAGCGCAGGCGGACACGAATTGACGCAGGGTCAGATTACCCCGTGGAAGGGGTTGCAGAACGCGACCGAGCATCAGAATCGTGGCCAGTTTGGCGAATTCGGACGGTTGGAGCGTTCCGAGCGGGCCGAGTTGAATCCAGCAGCGCTGGCCGTTGATTTTTGAACCGATGAAGATGACCAGAACCAGCAGAACCATCGTCACGCCGTAGAAATATGGCGCAAGGTCGAACACCCGTCGGAAGTTGGTTCGCGACACCACAAAGAAGACCACAAACCCGAGTACCGTCCACACCATCTGTTTGAACCAGTACTGCTTGTAAAGGCCCAGAGTGGTCCCGATCTGTGTACTTCGCAGTTCCACGATCCCGATGAGGCAGATCATCGCGACGGCCCCAAACAGCCACCAGTCGAAATCCCTTAAAGAACGCCCAGGCATGAAAACTCCCGCCTTCCCTTTTGGCTGACCTAGTGAGCCGGTCCCGTGATTGCGATTTCAGTTTTCGGGGCCTTCCCCGTTTTGGGGTCGGTCGCCACCATCGCGGGCAATCCCTTTTTCTTCCGCAGGTAGGCTTCAAACACCGCCTTGATGTTCGGAGCGGAGGCCTTCCCGCCAAAACCGCCATGTTCCACAAGGGAAATTCCCGCGATTTCGGGCTTTTCCCTCCCGCCAAACGCGACAAACCACGAATGGTCGCGATCCTGAAGCCGGGTCGTATGAATCTGGCTGACCACCTGCGCCGTCCCGGTTTTTCCGCACATTTCAAATCCGGACTCATCGTGAATGGCCGAAGCCGCCGCGGTCCCGCTCGAATTCACCGCGCCCCACATCCCCTCAATGATGGCGTCCCAGTCTTTCCCAGGGAGTTCGAAACGGTAAATCTTGTCATCGAATTTCTTCGACGGGGCGTCCTTGGTCGCCCGTGCTTCAAGCAGAAAGTGCGGGGTGTGGAATTCGCCGCGCATCCCGATTCCGGCAACCGCCCGAAGCAGTTGCAGCGGCGTCGGGCGAACCCCCGCCTGCCCGATCGAGGCGTAGACCGAGTCCGCGTCGGTCCACTTCATCTGCTCCGGTGTGGCATTGGGCATCATCCGTCGCATGGTGGCAATTTTGAGTTCCAGACTCGGGATGTAGCCCTTGAACTCGGTCGGCAGGTCAACGCCGGTATATTCACCCATTCCGAGTTCGCTTCCGAACCGGCGCAGGTTGTCGAGGCCGAGTTTGAGCCCCAAGCGGTAAAAATACCCGTCGCAGGATTTGGTGATCGCCAGCGGAAGCTGGGGCGCGCCGTGATTTCCCATGCACCGGACGTGACGTCCGCCGACGCTGATGCCGCCGCCGCAGACGATGTGGTCTTCCGGCGTCAGCACGCCCGCCTTCATCGCGGCCATCGCCATGATGAGTTTCCACGTCGAGCCGGGGGGATACACGTCCTGAATGGCACGATTTCGAAGCGGTTTATGTTCGTTGAGGGCGTATTTGGCGTAGTCCTGCTTCGAGATTCCGGCAGCAAAGAGATTCGGGTCGTACCCTGGCCGGGAGGCCAGCGCCAGCATTTCGCCGTTCCGGGGGTCCATCAGTCCGATGGTGCCGTCGAGCCCGCGGTTGTTCAACTGCTCCTCGGCCACCATCTGAAGGTCCATGTCGAGCGTAGTCACCACGTCCTGACCGGGAATCGGCGGCACCCGCTCGATTTCCCGCACGAACCGCCCGCGGCTATCGACGATAATCCGGCGGTAGCCTTCCTTTCCCATCAAAATCTTGTTGTAGTTTTTTTCCAGACCGGCCTGTCCGATCTTGTCGCCCGGCTGGCAGTAGGCCGCGAATTCGGGTTTCTTCAACTGGGCTTCGCTGATTTCGGTCACATACCCGAGCACATGGCAGGCAATCTCGGCGTAGGGATATTTCCGCTGCGGCTGAAGTTCGATGAGAAATTCGGGATGTTCAAAACCGATGACCGCGATTTTGGCCCGATCCTCGTCCGTAATGTTCGCCTTCACTTCCACCGGTCGGGTTTTGGAGGCCGAGGAATGCAACTGCTGCCGGGCAAATTCGGGAAGCACGCCGAACTGGTCGGCCAGAAGCTGCAAGGTCTCGGATTCGGACCGGATGTCTTCCTTGTTGACCATCAGACTGAAGGTCGGACGGCTGTCCACCAGTACCTTGCCGTTGCGGTCGAGGATATTCCCGCGCGGGGCCGGAATCGGAATCTTCCGCTCGCGGTTGTTTTCCGCCTGCTTGACGTAAGACTCATGCTGGACGACCTGCATATTCCAGAAGCGCAACCCCAGCGTAATGAACGCGATGACGATCAGCGCCTGAATGATGAGCAGGCGAATCCGCGGATTGAAACTCTGCGGACCCGATGGCGAAAGGTAACTCGGCGTCATGTCCAACAACCCTGTGAAATGCGAAGGTCAGGAAGGAGGAAGGTTTTCCATCCGGAGGGATGCCCGGAAAACTCGGCATCCTTCGAATACAAAACCGTCAACTGATTGATGGCGAAGAATCAAAAGGCGCGCGGCTCGATGGTTTTTCCCGACCCGCGG
>JAAFHI010000502.1 GCA_013298335.1 Actinomycetota bacterium | reverse complement strand
ATTGCGCGTATTGCCGGTCTGGGCCCCTCCGCTCGAAAACGCGCTCTGCACGTTGAGGGCCGGAAGCGTCGAAAAAGGATTGGTTTCGGTGACGGTGTGGTTGTACTGAAACCGGGTTTCATTCACCACGGTCGCCGAGAGGATGGCCGTTTCCGTCAGTTGCAGATTCTGGTCGGTGCTGGCGTTGGTCAGCGCCTGTTCCGGCAGGGTGAACGTACCCAGCCCGGCGTTTTCGGAAGACCGTCGGAAGTATGAATAGCGGGCGACCAGCGTGTTGCGGTCGTTGATCTGCCAGTCGAAGCGCGGGTTGATGGTCAACCGGCGGTTCGGGACGACCACGGCGCGCGAGAAAAAGGTGGTGTTCAGATTCGCGTCGAGGGTCGTGGCGTTGATGTTGGCATTGTCGTTGGTTTCGTTCCGATCCAGATCGAAGAAGAACGAGGCCTTCTTGTTGACGATCGGGCCGCCGAAACTGAAACCGTAGAAGCGCTGCTGGAACGGCGCCCGCCGGACGGTGAAGGGATTGCGGGAATTGAGGCTTTCGTCGCCGAAGTTGAAGAACGCCGACCCGCGGAAGGTATCGCTGCCCGGCTTGGTGAGGATTTCGATGCGACCGAATCCGAGCTGGTCGTATTCCGCCGCGAAGGGATTCTGGTTGATGCGGATTTCACGGATGGATTCCTTCGAGGGCAGCCGTCCGCCGGAAAATCCGTCCACGAAAATCTGCCCGCCGTTGGGACCCGCCGAGGGGCCGGCCAGCGCGTTCAGCGCATTTTGCAGGTCATCCGGGTCGTCGGGAAGCGCTTCCAGGTCCTTGCCTTTCAGGACGACGGCCCCGGCGGCGCTGTCCGGGTTGGTCGTGATCGGCGCATCCGCGTTGACCTTCACTTCCTCGGCCACTTCGATCTTGAGTTTGACGGTCACCGTCTCGCGTTTGCCGGGGAGGACCTTGAGGGCCGGTTGTTCATAGGGTGAGAACCCCTGAATTTCGACCTGGAGAAGGTAGTCGCCCGCATCGAGCGAGGCGAACGCGAAGTTTCCGTTGTCGTCGCTCGTCACGGTCGCCGTTTTTCCGTTCGGCCCGGTCACCTTGACGACCGCGCCGCCGATGACGGCCCCGGATTCGTCCTGGACCTGTCCGCGCAGGCCGCCCGGCTGTTGCGCGACGGCCATTCCGGCGAAGAAGAGCGCGGCGAAAATCGTGGCCGCGATGAGTCGAAATCTGCCCAAAACCTGCGGGTTCATCTTATGTATTACTCCTCGGTACAACTTGTGGGTGAGACGCCCCGCCGGTTCGGAGGGGCGTCGGAGGGAATCGTTATGGGAGTCCGATGCCGAGTTCGAATCCGCCGAAGCCGCCACCGCCGCCGCCGGGACGGCCACCGCCGCCACCGCCGCGCATCATCGCCGCGAACACTTCAATGCCCGAAACGACCGTGATGGCGTTGGCGCGGGTCGGGTCGGGGCCGACCGTGGTCAGCACGAGCAGCATGCCGCCCGGCTTGAGTTCGGAAAGCTGCATCGTGGGGAGGCGTTCGATCATGGCCGCCGGGTCAAAGCCGCGACCACCGCCGGGACGGCCCTGACCGCCGGGACCTCCGGGGCCGCCCTGCCCGCCGCCCTGACCGGGAGGCGGGCCCGCCGGACGCTGTCCGCCTGCTGGTCCGCCTGCCGGACCGCCGCCGCCGCCGAACATCGCGCCCATCTGGGCGGGGAACTGGCGGAGGTTGGAATCGGCGCTCACCACGAGGGTCAGCGGTCCGCCTTCGGCCTGCTTGACCCTGATTTCATTTTTGGCGGCATCGACCGCTTCAACCGTCACCGTGATGGTACGGAAAGTGCCGAAGACGATCTGCTCGGCGGTGTAGGTCGCGCCGTCCTCGCTCCGGTTGCCGAGGGCGCGCAACTGGTCGCCGACCTTGATTTCATCGAAATTGCTGACCTTGGCGTCGCTGAACTTGACCGACTCGGGCTGGTAGCGGCGGAAGGCGGTCTTTTCACCTGTGACGAGCTTCACCGTGACGGCTTCGCCCCGGGCGCGCAGGTTGAGCGTCGCGGTTTTGGTCGCCGGATCGACCGCGCCGACCGTTCCGACCACGCCGCGGGTCTTCCAGGCTTCCCGCTCGATTTCCTGTTTCTTGGCGATGTCGCCCTTGCTCATCATGATCATGAGCGTAATCGGCGCGATCTTGCCCTCGGGCGTGAGGCGCTTTTTGGCGGTGACGCGGTCGCCGACCTCAACTTCGGTCAGGGCGATGGCCGTGGCGTCGGCCATCATGGTCTTGCCGGGAGGCAGTTTCTTGAAGGCCGACTTTTCATTGTAGGGAAACGCCACCGTTTCGCCCGTGTCCGATTTGACCGTGATGGTGGCCGTTTCGATGTCGATTTCGGTCACCGTTCCGACAATGGCGACGCTCGCCGGGGCCTGCGCCGGGGCGGGTTCCTGGGCGAACGCAAACGTGCCCGGCACGGTCACAAGGGATGTCAGTAGAATTGCGCTGATGATTTTCATCGCGAGTCCCTTCAAATAAGGAGTGAATTTGACGTTAAGGGCGATTTTACGTGGCTCGGTTCGCGAAGTTCATAAAAAGTCGCTCATTTTGCCCCGCTTGACGATTCTTTACACACGGGGCACTGTTGGCTTCGCGCACCGACCGATTTCACCCAGTTTTCCGAGGTTTTCCGTGAAAAATCGGCTGATTCCGAATTTCATTGCAGCTTTTGGTCTGTTTCTTTTTTTGTTCTTCGCGTTGTTCCTGACCGGGTGTGACCCGGCCCGGTCACCCGCGCCGACCCCTTCGAACAAGGCCCCGATGGCCCCGGCCACGTCGTCGCCGCGCCCGCCGCCGCCGCCGGTGGCCGACCGGGTGCCGCTCCCTAAAAAAACGCGGGCACATATTTTTCATGGGGAAATCAACGGTTCCGGCAAGGCGGTGGGGTGGCACTGCGAAGCCACCGCGAAGGACGACCCGGGAACGCGCATCGTCAAGCTGATCGGAGAACCCGATTCGAAGGGCGTGTATCGCGCGCAGGTTGAAATCAAGGGGCTTCGCAAGGAGGCCATGTCGACCTTCTTCCCGAAAACCATGTCCATTCAGGACGTGGTGACCGCCGTCGGCGAAGCCTGGCGGGTCCGCAAGCCGGTCACCGGGAAGGACAACTACTATGAAGGTCGTTCGAAGGGGAATCTGCTCATCGGCATGTATCTCGACGAGCAGGGGGAAATCCGGACGGCGTTTCCCATTTACGGAAAATGATCGAATCCACTGGAGGGGCCGGTATGAAGTTCCGGGTTGAAATCATCAACGACCGCCCGATGGCGGTGTTTGACGACCAGCCGCCGCCGCGGAACTGGCTGCTGCAATTTTTTCTTGAGGATGCCCGGACGTTCGGCGTGGAAACCTACCTCGCCGAACTCGACGCGGCGGTCGAGAGCGAGGACGACGAAGTGCCGACCGGGATGACCGGCAACCACGTGGACGTGTCGTTTTACGCCGACCGGGTCGTCATCGAGGACCTCTATCCCGCCGAGGAAACGACCCAGCCGGTCACGACGGTGCTGGCCATCGAACTGGCCCGGCAGTTGTTGATTGACTGGGGAAAGTCGCTGGCCGGGGCGTAGCTGTCACTCCCCGGCGTATTTCACTTCCATCGTCCGGACCATCCAGGCACTGAGGCCGACGAATGCCGCCGCCAGTCCGACGACGCACATCACCGCGATCGGCGCGGGGACCAGTTCGGCCACGACGGCGAACGGTCCCTGCGAAATCTGAATCGGCGACAGCGACCGCAGGTAGTGGATGACGCTGATGTGCTTGAGAAACGGCGGCAGCAGGAAGTTGATGATTTCCAGTCCGTAAATGAGGATGGCCGGCACAATCGGATTCCGAAAGAGAATGCCAAGGAGCAGAAAGACCGCCCCGTACCCGATGCAGGCGACCACCACCGTCCCGACGTAGGCCACCAGATAGCGGC
>JAAFHI010000876.1 GCA_013298335.1 Actinomycetota bacterium | reverse complement strand
TCGATGGCGAAGACGTGCCGTGGTCGCTGCTGCGGTTGAACCACAAGATTTCAGCGAGGGTGAGACCGTGATTTTCCGCGCCTTCAAATTCACGCCACGATACAAGGCCCAGATCCAGCGGTCCGCCGACGCGCCTCCGCCGGGATTGTTCCCGTCGACGTTGCCGCTGGTCGGTTGGTGGCGATGGGATGCGGGGACGTTCGTCGATTCGGCTGGCGCAACTGCTACAAGCGGCGAGAGTGACCCGGTTGGAAGATGGGCCGACCAGTCCGGGAACGGACTGCACTTGGTTCAGGCTACGCTGGCCGCGCGGCCAACGCTCGGAAGTAATGGGATTCTGTTCGATGGTGTGGATGATGCGCTGACATTTCTGGCTGCGTGGCCGTCGGTCATCGATCTCGAAATCAACGCGGTACTGAGAAGCCACGTCGGCATGGGCGCTCTTCAATGTCTATGGCGTTTGACGGACCTAAGCGGCGATTCGGGTTTGTACTATCCATTCATTTCGGAGCAGGACAACGATACGTTCCGCGGGGATTGGGCCGTGATGGGGATGAGTGGGTATGACCTGACGGCTTGGCATGTCCACGGAGTCAGGAGCAGTGCCAGCGAGTGGGTTCATGAGTATAACTGGACTCAGATTCTGACCGCTTCTCCCAGTTTCAGAATCCCCGATGCCGAGGCGGTCATCGGGCGTGGGGCGAATACCAGATTTTTTAACGGAAGGATCGCCGAGATGGTGGTCTCCCGCGTTTTGACCACCGAGCAGCGCGCTGAATTGCGGACCTACTTCGAAGGGAGGCATCCGCTGTGAAAGCATTCCCGTTCAGGGCGGTCGTCATCATCCCGGCACAATATCAGGCAGCGGCGAACGAGTGGGTGCGCGGCCAGCTTGGAGAAACCGGCCCGACATTTGTCGCCGGTTTGTCGCCGACTGGTGAGGCTCCGGCAACTCACTACTGGTGCAGTGCCGCGCTTTCCCCGGTGGCCTATGAAACGATTTCCTCGGCCATGCTTGCGGCCTTCCCTTCAGCTCACATGGAGGTTTACGACCTTGACCGTGAACCGCAGCGACCGTTCCTTTTGATTGCGGCCGCAGGTTTGCGCCTCGTCGTGGAAGGGAGGTCCTTGTGAGCCTGAAAGAGCAATTGAAACCGAATGAAGGTGGCACGCTCGCGGATGCGTTCGGCAAGTTCGCCGTCACCGGTCACTTCGGCTGGTCAGATGACCGGAAGCTGCTTCACTTTCTCGGTGAAGGAGAGTGGGAAGGCCCGGTCAAACTTTACTGGCGCGGATACGAACTTAACCTTGCCGATGCGGCGGTCGTCCAGTTTACGCCGGGAGCGTTGTCCGATTCTCCGGCAGACCCGGTGCAACCGATTCACACGTTTTTCCCATTGACGATCCCGTACAGCCGCACGGCTGTGGTAAGCGTGGATATCCCGACCGGTGCGCCGGACGTGGATGATACGCCGGAGAATCTGAAGGGCGTTTTCGAGACGCGACTGGTGGAGGACTACGACGAGGATGGGGAAGTCGTAGGACGGTCGTACAGCCAGAACCATGCCCGTGTAGCGGCGTTCCTGATCCTCAAGAACAGCAAGCTGGCAACCTCGCGAATTCACTGGGCCGAGTGGCTGGCGTTCCGCGACTGGTGCAATGTGAATCTGACGTGGACTGATCTCGCCGGCACCGAACATACGACGCCCAGGTTTCGCGCGAACATGGCGTTCGTCGCAGCGACCTCCGTGGCCGAAGCCATCGAATTCCTCCAGCTCACTTCCTGCTCGATCATTGTCGATGACGGCGAGCGGTTTCGATTCCTGTATCCAGGCGACGGGCGTGAGCCCGTCCACACGTTCACGGCGTGGGACAACGTCCTGACCTACAAGGTCTGGCGCGCGGACCGCCGTGAACGGCCGGTGTACCTGCGGGCGAGGTATCGTGACCTCCAGACGGAACTGCTCGAAGAGACGACTTGGCTGGTCACTGATGAGCGGGAGTTGGCGATTGCCGATACCGTCTCCCAGCCTGCCGAGATTCGGCTCGGAAGCTGTGACGACAGCCAGGCCGGGCGAGTGTTGCGCTTCCAGCTTGGCCTGAAATCGCGCTTGGGTCTGTTCGTCGAAATCCGTGCCCTCGGCGATTCGTTCCACCTTATTCCCGGTGATCTTGTGACCGTGAACATCCCCCAGGAGAAGATCGAAGGGAAGATTTTTATCGTCATCGAGTCGACCGATGAGTCCCCGGAAACGACGGCGGGAGAGCGCACGTTCAAGCTTCAGGAATGGGACGAGTCGATCTACTCCGACGCGTTCGCCGCGCCGAATGAAGGCGTCTCGACTCGAACGCCTCCGACCGCCCTGACCGCGACGGTCGCCGGAACGGCCATCACATTGAACTGGACGAGGAACTCCACGACCAACACGGCCGTGCAGGTCTGGGTGAACGGAGGGCTGATCGCGACCCTCGGCGATGACGCCGAAACCTACGTCCACAATGTGACCTACAACGGCAGCTATTCATGCCAGGTACGCAATATGTATC
>JAAFHI010000573.1 GCA_013298335.1 Actinomycetota bacterium | reverse complement strand
GCGATTTTTCGCCTCCGATGCCTTCCGCAAGTCGAACGTGATCGTGTTCGAAAAGGTTGTTCGCTAGTCCTTGTTCACGATGCGGTTTTTCGCGTCCACCTGGACCACGACGGGAACGAGTTTGCGCGCTTCTTCATCGGTGAACATTCCGTAGGTAATGATGATGATGATGTCGCCGGGCGCGCCGAGGCGGGCGGCGGCGCCGTTCAGGCAGATTACGCCGGAGCCGCGCTGCCCCTTGATGACGTAGGTTTCGAGGCGCGCGCCATTGTTTATGTTGACCACCGACACCTTTTCATTGTGGAGCATGTCGGCGGCGTCCATCAGGTCTTCATCCACCGTGAGACTTCCGATGTAGTTGAGATTGGCCTCCGTGATGGTGGCGCGGTGGATCTTCGATTTGTGCATCAAGCGAAACATTGCGGCGGTATCCTCTGAAATTCCTCAAATTTCAATGACGATGTTGTCGATGAGCCGTGTTTTTCCGAACCGTACGGCGACGGCGACGAGCATCGGATGGGCAATCTGCCCAATAGGTTGGAGCGATTGTGCGTCAACCGCTTCAACGTAATCAATCACTGCAAGCGGTTCCGCGAGAATCTGCATTTTCACGAAATCACGGATTTTCTCGGCGTGCCGCTGGCCCTGTTCGACGAAACGGCGGGCGTTTTCGAGCGCGCGGGAGAGTACGGTCGCGGCGCGGCGTTCTTCTTTCGTGAGGTAGACGTTGCGCGAACTCATCGCCAGTCCGTCGGGTTCGCGGACGATCGGGCAGAACACCAGGTCGACCGGGATGTTCAAATCGCCCGTCATCCGCCGGATGACCTGGCATTGCTGGTAATCCTTCAGCCCGAAGTAGGCGCGCCTCGGCTGCGTGAGCATGAACAGTTTCGTGACGACCGTGGCGACGCCCCGGAAGTGACCGGGCCGCGATTCGCCGCACATCGGAAGCGAGACTTCCTCGACATCAACGAAGGTTTGATACCCGGCGGGATACATCGCTTCGGGCGGCGGCATGAAGAGGATGTCGGCCCCGACCGACTCGGCCATCGCCGAATCGCGCGCCTCGTTGCGCGGATATTTCGAAAGGTCTTCATTTTTGCCGAACTGGGTCGGGTTCACGAACAGCGTGACCACGCAGATGTCGTTCTCGTGCTTTGCCCGCCGCATCAGCGACAGGTGGCCGTCATGAAAATATCCCATCGTCGGCGCGACCCCGACCGGGATCGCCTTTTCGCGCAGGGCCAGGGCCGTGCGCTGCATTTCGTGGACGTCGCGAATGATCTTCATAAAAGGTGTCGGGTTTCGGGTGTCGGGTTTCAGGGGGGGCTGGGTCTTGGGGGTTGGGTGTGGGGTGTGGGTGTTGAAGCGATGCGTGGATTTCAGGCGTCAGTGGCGATCAGTCGGGATTTCCCAGGTGAAACAAGGAAATCCGGAAATCAACTGGCCACACTGATCTCAATCCAGAACCTAAAACCAAAAAACCAGCCCCCCCTGAAACCCGATACCTGAAACCCGACACCTTCTCAGGCGCAGCCTTCCGCGCCGATGTCGTCGGCTTCCTGTTCGAAGATGACGAATTCCTCGGCGGGCATCTTGAAACTGTGGGCGTCGGTCGGGAATGTCTGTCCGCGGACTTCGCGGGCATATTCGCCGACCGCCTGCTTCAACTGTTCGTTGAGTTCGGCGTAGCGTTTGACGAATTTCAGCTTGAGGTCGTTGAGACCGACCGCGTCGTGAAAGACCAGAATCTGACCGTCGCATCCGGCGCCCGCGCCGATGCCGATGGTCGGAATCGCGAGGCGTTCGGAGACGACGCGGGCGACTTCCGCCGGGACGCATTCCAGTACGATGGCGAAGCAGCCGGCTTCTTCCAGCGCGAGGGCGTCATAGACGAGTTGCAGGGCGGCGTCGGCTTCGCGTCCCTGCACGACGGTGCGACCGAAGGCATGCGCCGACTGCGGCGTGTAGCCGATGTGGCCCATGACCGGGATGCCCGCCGTGACGAGCCGGTGAACGGTTTCCGCGCTGCGGTCGCCGCCTTCGAGCTTGACCGCGTGGGCGTTGGCTTCCTTGAGAAAGCGTCCGGCGTTGCGCATCGCCTCGACCGGGTCTGTCTGGTAGGAAAGAAACGGCATGTCGGCCACGACGAGGGCGCGGCGGGCGGTCCGGGTGACGGCCTTCGCGTGATGGAGCATTTCGTCCATCGTGACGGGAACGGTCGTTTCATAGCCGAGAACGACGTTGCCGAGGGAATCGCCGACGAGGATGACGTCCACGCCCGCCGCTTCGCAGACTTCGGTGGTCGGTCGGTCGTAGGCCGTAAGCGCGACGATTTTCTCGCCCCGCTCCTTCATCGCCCGCAGATCTCCAGGCGTTACGCGCTGATTCATTTGGAAAGCTCCTGCTTGCGTTGCTCGACGAGTTCGAGAATTCGTTCGAGGGGGAATTGTCCCGCGCCGTTGCCGGTGGCGACCGATTCGTTGACCGCCTCGACGAGGACGGCGTTAAACGGCGTCGGAATTTCGTATTCTCTCCCGAGTCGCACGATCTCACCATTCAAAAACGCGACTTCGGTTTCGGGACGGCGGAAATGGAGGTCCTGCCACATCGAGGGATAGGCCCGCTGGCCCGGCGGCAGTTCCTGAAATTCGATGGTTTGCGCGGCGTAGTGTTCGACCTGCGCCTTGATGTCGAACTTGCCGGTCACATCCTTCGGCGAGATGCCCGCCGCCCCGAGGACACGCAGACCTTCGCCCATCAGCTCGCGCATCCGTTCGAGAATGCGCGGGGTGGCGAAGGCTTTTTGCCAGTAGCAGTCGGTCACGGCGAGCAGGGCGTTGTTGAGGTTGCCGATGAGTTTGCCCCATTTGACGGCCATCACGTCGGTGTTGGCGACCGACGGAAACCCGGCGGCGACGAGATCGGCGATCATGGCTTCAGTGGCGGCGTCCGTTCCCGACGGAAAATTCCCGATCATGACCGAATCCACCAGCGTGAGCACGGCGGTGCCGGGCGTGGGCAGAACCGCGTTGAAAAGAACCAGTGCGCCATAGGTATTCGGAAAATGCGCTGCGACGACTTCCTCATTGCGGACGCCGTTCTGCATGCAGACGACCGGCGTATCGGAAGGGAAGACCGTGGCGAGGTCGGCGACCGCCGCCGTGGTCTGCGTCCCTTTCACGCAGAGAAAAATCACGTCGCCGGGCCGCGGCGTCAGTTCGGACACGCGCTCGACGGCGGGAATTTCGACTTTGTACGTATCGGTAAGGGTTTTGAGGTTCAGGCCGTTTTCGCGGATGGCCGCGGCGTGCGCGGGGCGGGCGACCAGGATGCTGGAGCGACCGGCCCGTTGAAGCATCCCGCCGAGGACGCTGCCGACCGCGCCCGCGCCGTAAATCACATAGCGATGATCAGTCATTGGTTGAAGGATTTCGAAAGCAGAATGGGACTGGTTGGGATTGTGCGTGAAAACGGAGTGGTTGAACAACGCAAACGGGAAGATGACACACGCCGGCCAGTGTTTCCTATGGGTTCGGGACGGAATTTTTCTCGTAAATCGCGATTCCGAATTTCTCGCTCGTGAACGGTTGCGCGCCGATGCGTTTGACCTGTCGGTAATTGGCGTT
>JAAFHI010000596.1 GCA_013298335.1 Actinomycetota bacterium | reverse complement strand
ACGCCGAACGCGCCGAAATCATCGCCGCCCTCGCCTGCGTGGATTTTGTGACAATCTTCCCCGAACTGACGGTCGGCAACCTGCTGCGCGCGCTGCGGCCCGACATTCACGCGAAGGGCACCGACTACACGCCCGAGAGCGTGCCCGAACGGGCCATCGTCCGCGAGTACGGCGGGGAAGTCGCCATCGTCGGCGATCCGAAGGACCACTCCACAACCGACCTGCTGAAAACCATCCAGAAATAGCCGAAGCCCGTTGGACCGCGCGCACCCTGCGCGCAAAAAGTCGTCGCCACGTCGGGAGGAAACATGGACGTCTTTGCTGCTTTTGAACGGATAAAAAGGGAATCGCAGGAGTTGAATGACTTCAAACCCCTCTCTGAAATCGAAATACAACGCATAGCGACCGAATTTCCCGGAATCCCGGCTGATTACCTGCGGTTTCTCCGCGAAATCGGCTGGGGCTGTATCGGCGACAGCTTCTATATGATCTACGGATACCCCGAATCTCCGGAATTCGTTTACGGCAAGGATTTCAAGGAAATTCTGGGCGGGATCATTCTGCTCGGAGACGATTTCAGTGGATACAACCTGGGTTTCGATATGAATGACAACTGGGCGCTGGTTGAGATTCAACCGACATCCAAACGACTGGACAAAATGAACCAGACGTTCTCGGAATTCATTCTATCGGTTCTGAAGAGGGCCGCTTCCTGAGCGATTTCCGCAGTTTTGCCCCCCAATTCCAAACGAAATTTGGACGACCACCTGAATTGGCGTCGCGTTGCACGGATTTTTGCGAGATTTCGTGGTTTGTCGCGACCGATTCGCGGATTTTCGCAAAAAAACGGCGCGGATGAACGTCGTACAGCGGATTTTGGCGATGTTCACCGGATTATGGCCGCCGAACAGAGGTTTTTGACAAAAAAACGGCGCTGATGGACACCGATTTGCGATTTTTCGCAAAAAAACGGTGCGCATGAACAGCGTGCAGCGGATTTTTGAAAAAAAACGTCGCGCATGGCTTTTGTTCGCTGTTTTTTGACGTTCGCGCGGGGATTTGAAGTCTCAAACAGGTTTTATGGGCAGAAAACGTCCGCAATCGAAGGTAGTACTGTCGTTGACGCCGCGTTCACGTTCCTGTTGGCCCGATTTCATCCCTCATCCCTCCGCCCTCATCCCTTTCTTCAAACCCGCCCGCTACCGCAGGCGGTACTGACTTGTCGCCAGTAATTTCTCCGGAGAAGGCGGGGCCGTCTCACAGCGCGTCGAAGAAATCATTGAAAGCGGAAGGAATGTCTCGTGAGCCGTGCAGAATGCGAAGAACTTCGACGGCAGTTTCTGATGGTTGATAAAAAATGACGTACTCGCGGACGACCAGACTCCGAAGTTCAACCATCAACTCCGGTCGTTCACGTCCTGAATTCGGGAAATCTCGGAGCAGGCGGATTTTGGCGACGATCTCGCGAATGATTTTCTCCGCCGCCGCCGGATTTCGTTCGGCGATTAAAACTCCCGATGCTCTCGATGTCTCGACGGGCAGCCTCTGAAATTTTTACTTCAGGCATGCGCCCCACCCTGTGATCGGGTTATGGAAAGAATGTCTTCGGTGAAGTCGTCAAAGTCGGCATCGGTCGAAAGTATTTCGAATCTGCCTTCCTGAATGTCTTTCGCGCCCTGGAGAAGGTCGTTTCGCAATTCTTCCTGAACATCGAGAAGGCGAAGCCCGGCGCGGATCACATCATCCGCCGACCCGAACGCGCCGCTACTGATTTTGGCCTGAATCAAGGCTTCCGTTTCGTGTGAAAGTGGGAGCGGCATGGGCGTCTCTCCTGAAACTGGATTTCGGCCCGCACAGTATCCAACGGCTTCCGTTGATTTTCAAACCCGCCCGAAATCGAAGGCGGTGACTGGCGACCCGCCCTCGCTCACGCTCGGGGTTCCGTACGCGTGGATGATGGCGATTCGTTCGCGGCGGATCGATTTCATCCTTCATCCCTCATCCTTCATCCTTTTCTTCAAACCCGCCCTCGCTCACGCTCGGGGTCCGTACGCGTGGATGATGGCGATTCGTTCACGACGGATTGATTTCATCCTTCATCCCTCATCCTTCATCCTTTTCTTCAAACCCGCCCTCGCTCACGCTCGGGGTTCCGTACGCGTGGATGATGGCGATTCGTTCGCGGCGGATTGATTTCATCCTTCATCCCTCATCCTTCATCCTTTTCTTCAAACCCGCCCTCGCTCACGCTCGGGGTTCCGTACGCGTGGATGATGGCGATTCGTTCACGACGGATTGATTTCATCCTTCATCCCTCCTCCTTCATCCTTTTCTTCCTTCCCGCCCGCGTCATCGGACGGGTAGACTCGCCCGGAACGTTTTCAAAAGCGACAACCTGTTTTCGAATCCGAACCGCTTTTCATTCGGAGCGACCGATTTCTTTCGCGGGGGACGCCCGTCCGCCCGATGTGCAAGGAGCGCGCATGCCTTCCAGACGAACTTCCGAATCCGCCGCCGAGCCGAAAGAGGGAAAGACCTCGCGGCGCGGCTTTCTCGGTCAGGCGCTGGCGGTCGCCGGCACCGCCGTCGCCGTCCCGACCGTTTTAAGCCAGACCGGACGCGCCGCGACGGGCACACCCGTCCCGAACGCGGCTCCTTCATCCCCCGAGGACGTCCGCGTCACGTTGAACATCAACGGGAAGGAACGGACGCTCGACCTCGAACCGCGCGTGACGCTGCTCGACACCCTGCGCGAACGCATTGGCCTGACCGGCAGCAAAAAAGGCTGCGATCATGGGCAGTGCGGGGCCTGTACGGTGCTGGTTGACGGACAGCGCGTCTATTCCTGCCTTTCGCTGGCCGTGATGCAGGACGGACGCGCCATCACCACCGTCGAGGGGCTCGCGAACGGCGAAACGCTCCATCCGATTCAGGCCGCGTTCATCGAAAACGACGCTTTTCAGTGCGGGTACTGTACGTCGGGCCAGATTTGCGCCGCGGTGGCGCTACTCGACGAACTGAAACGTGGCTGCGCGAGCGCGGTGACGCCGGATCTCGCGAAAACGGCGGCGGTCGCGGCGGTCACCGAGGCGGAAATCCGCGAACGGTTGAGCGGAAATCTCTGCCGGTGCGGGGCCTACAACGGGATCGTTGCGGCGGTCCAGCAGGCGGTGGGTCAGACGCCGCCCTCGCCGGTGGCGGAGATCATCGGCGGAATGAAAGGGGGGGCCGAATGAAAAACTTCGCCTACGCGCGCGCAACGTCGCCGAGCGACGCCCTGAGCCGGGCCGGGACGAACGCAAAGTTCATCGCCGGCGGGACAAATCTGGTGGATCGGATGAAGGCTTCGCTCGAAGCGCCCGAAACGCTGGTGGATATTTCCCGGCTTGATTTGAAACGCATCGAACGACTACCCGAAGGTGGCTGGCGGATCGGTGCGCTGGCGTCGAACACCGCCGTGGCCGACCATCCCGATCTGAGAAAGGAATATCCGCTGCTCTCGCGGGCGATTCTGTCGGGCGCGTCGCAACAGATTC
>JAAFHI010000181.1 GCA_013298335.1 Actinomycetota bacterium | reverse complement strand
CCTGCGCCGAGTGCCGGGCCGCGTTCGAAGCCCGCCTCCGGGTTCGCGACGGACTGCGCCGCGCCGTACGGCGTGAAAAAGCGCCGGCTGAATTGCGCGAGCAGGTTCGCCAGACCATGCGCCGCGGGTCCTACAGCGGACGCTACTGGCTGGCCGCCGCCGCCTCGGTCGTGCTGATGTTTGGCATCTTCGGCATCGTCAGAATGAATCCGTGGTCGGGACCTGCTCCCATTGCCAAAGCACCCCGGACGGTCACCGACAACGCGCTCATTCTCACGGTCGGCCTCAACGATCACGTCCATTGCGCCATTGAGGGAGACTTCGCCCACAAGAAGTTCTCCGATGAACAGATGACCAAACTGCTCGGTCCGGAATATGCCGGGCTGGTGTCCGTGGTTCGCGAGAAGATCGGCGCGGGCTATGTGGTCGCCATTGGCCATCGCTGTCACTATCAGGGGCGCGAGTTCATCCACTTCGTGCTGCACAAGGGCGAAGCGGCTTTTTCGCTGGTCATCACGAAAAAGGAGGGTGAGTCCTTCACGCGCGACCCGCGTCTGATCGCGCTCGAAGCCTCCGGCGTGTCGCTCTATCAGGCGTCGATGCAAAAACAGCAGGTGGCGGCCTTCGAAACCCGTGACCACCTCGTCTACGTCGTGTCGGAAATGCCCGCCGCCGAAAACCTCGAAGTCGCCGCCCGCATCGCACTGCCGGTCAAGGCCTATATCGGAAAGATGGAAGGTTGACCCGCCGCTTCATCAGTCCGGTGACCACCTGAATGGGCTGGTCACGCACCCGTTCATCGCCCGCATCCCTCGTGGATGGGGGCGATTTTCGGTTTCAGGGCGGCGGCGGCCTTTCCGGCCCCCGTTCGTCGCAGAATTCCCGCCGTTCGTCGCAAAGCCGTAACACCCGCCGCGTTCACGGTGGTACTCAAACGGAAACACGCAAAAGGTCAGGCTGACTTTCCACGTTTCTTCCGAAGGAGTACTTCCGATGTTCGCACTTCCCCTTGTCGCGCGATTTCACGCCCGAGTTTCGTCGTTTCGTCGTCCGTGGCTGATGATGATCTGGCTGGCTGTCGGCTGCTGGCTGCCTGGCACTGTCGCCTACGGGCAGGAGGGCGGCCTTGATCCGAGTTACGCGGTCGGGCTTTCCGGCGTTGATTCCACGTTGCAGGTCATGGCCCGGCAATCCGACGGGCGCGTCGTCATCGGAGGGAATTTCATCAACGTCAACGGGACGAACCGCTTCAGAATCGCCCGTCTGAACGCGAACGGCAGTCTGGATACCTCGTTCGGGGCCGGGCAGACGGGCGCCAGCGATTTCGTCAACGTCATGGCCATACAGCCCGACGGACGCATTCTCATCGGCGGCAATTTCACCACCGTCAACGGCGTGGGCCGGAGATTCATGGCGCGACTGAACGCCGACGGAAGCCTCGACACGACGTTCGGAGCCAATCTCCCCTTCCTGAACAACCGGGTGTTCTCGATGGCGCTGCTGTCGAGCGGGAAAATCCTCATCGGGGGGACCTTCAACACGGTCAACAACGTGGCTCCGGGCGGCATTATCCGGTTGAACAGCGACGGCACCCTCGACACGACGTTCGACGCCGGACTCGATCTGGGATCCTTTTCCGGCACCTTCGCCATCGCGGTACAGTCCAATGGCCGCATCCTCATCGGCGGAAGGTTTACGGGCGTCAACGGCGTCACGCGCGGGAATCTTGCCCGGTTGAACGCCGACGGCTCGGTCGATACCACTTTTGGAAACGGACTCGACGTGGCCAACAGCCGGTTTCCCGAAGTACGCGATATCGTGATCCAGCCCGATGGGCGGATTCTCATCGCGGGCGGCTTTACCGCCGTCAACGGCGTGGCGCGTGGTGCCATCGCGCGGCTGAACGCCGACGGAACGCTGGATACCACTTTCGGCAACAATCTTTCCGGAGTGACCGGAACGGTCGAGAAAATCGCCCGGCGGTCGGATGGCCAGATTTTCATTGTCGGTGACTTCTCCGCGGTGAACGGAGCGCCGCGCGGGTGTATTGCACGATTGAACGCCGACGGAAGCACCGATCTTGCCTTCGGACAGGGGCTGTCCGGCACGACCGGTCGCATCAACGACGTCCTCATTCAGCCAGCCGATGGCCGCATCCTCATCGGGGGAATTTTCATTCAGTTCAACGGCGTGGCGCGCGGACGCATCACCCGGCTGATTGCCGACTGTCCGACCATCACGGTGTCGCCCGCGACGATTCCCTCCGGGACGTCGGGAACCTTCTACAGCCAGACCTTCACCCAGACCGGCGTGGTCGGGACGCCCGTCTTCAGTCTGACGGGAACGCTCCCCGCCGGGCTGTCCTTCGATCCCGCGACGGCGACGCTTTCCGGCACGCCGACCCAGACCGGACTGTTCGGCGGCCTCGTCGTCACCGCGTCCGATCCGAACGGATGCGCCGGGAGTCAGACCTACGCGCTTCAAATCGACGCACCGCCGGGAATCCCCGAACCGATCAACGACCGGGTCAGCCTGACCCTGACCGGGCAGGCACTGGTACCGGCGAGTTGCGCGGGTTACGCGGTGGAACTGGTCCTGACCGCCACGCTGACCAACACCGGCGCCCAGCCGATCAATAACCCGTACTTCCAGGTGGTTGAACTTCAGGAAGCGGGAGGCGCCCCGCCCGCGATTCCGTTCCAACTGCTCTCGGCGGACGGCGCCGCCTGCGGCACCGGCGGACTGGTCGGCGCGGTACAGACCGTCAGCCCCGCGCCCTTCACCCTGCAACCGGGACAGTCGGTGCCGGTCACATTCCGGATTGAACTGCCCACGGCGCGCCGGCTCCGTTTCATCGTGACCACCCTCGGCGTGATTCCGCCGCAGGGCGCCATCCGGAATCCGAAAGTCCGGGCGAAAAGCCAGGACGGAACATCCTTCAGCCGGTCGATCCTGACGCTTCGGCGGGGAATTCCTGCCGGGTGTTGTTTTGGGCGGCTCTGGCCGCCCATTTTTTTGCGTGGTCGGCGGGTTGCGAAGAGATTTTAGGCTGATGGCGGCGCCCAGCCCGTGGATGCGCGGGTAAATCGGCACTCTCACACTCGTGTTCACGGTGTTCGCACGGGATGCGGTTTCTTAAACTGATCGACTTATTGGGGCTTCTTCGCCTTGCGGGCGTCGAGGCTTTTCCGGGCGGCTTCGCGGACGGTTTCGTCCTCATCTCCCATGAGTTTTTGGAGCATGGCTTCGCTTTCGGGAAAGGTCGAAAATTGCAGGACTTGGGCAATGGTTGCTCGAACCCAAGGTGACCGGTCGCCAAGTGCCTCTTCAACCACGCGCTTCAAGTACGGTCGTTGTGGGAGCGCCGAACCGGCGACAAATTCGCGAATCCAATCGTGTGGCGAATCGAGCGCGGCTTCCAGCAACCAGAGCGATTCCTCGTCGCCTGATTTGGCAAGTGTCTGAATGGCTAGCCGGATTGCCTGGCAGGGGACCGACTTTGTCGCTTCGCCCTCTGTTTTCGTGGTCAGAACGTGATTCAGAAATTGGCCGAACACCCGGACCGTCGCCGGACGTTTGATTGCGGCCAGCATCCGGGCGGACAGATTGACCGCGTCATCGGGGCCGTTCAGAAGCGTCTCGGCGTATGACCAGGCCATCTGGTCCAGGTTTTCCGGATCAGGAGGAAGAACCGTGATTGGAAGGCTGATTTGTACGCTGTGGGTGATGGGTTCGAAAGAGCGAAGGGGCTTTTGAGTGGGTGATCCACTCATTGAAAACCAGCAGGAGAGACGAATGACATGAAGACCCGTGGCGTTCAAATTCACCCATTCCGGGAGAATCACCACATCGGACAGGGTTTCGCCCGGTCGGATTCTGGTCGTCGGGTAGGTCGCCTGCTGATTCATTCTTCCTAAAATGTTCGATTTCGCAGGTTCGCCATTTTCCTGAATAACCTCGACGTTGTAGGGCGTTCCCGACTTTCGCGCAACACGCGCGGTCAGGTCGGTTTGGGACAGGTTCTTGACCTCGATGCGGATTGCGACCGGCTCGCCGAGCAGGATGCGTTCTTCGGAAAGCGTGGCGCTGACTTCAAATTTCAGCCCCTCCTCGGTGTAGAACACGTTTTGCGCCGAGATGTTTCCGGTGGCGAAAACGAAAAACGCCGCGAGCAGTACGAGCGAAAAAAACAGACCTCCGGCTCGGTTCAACATCATCGGTGTTCCTTTTCTCTGAATTTATCGCGGATGTTCGGCTTTCCGCCTCGCGAGGGCATGCGCCGCCGCGCCCTGAATTTTCGGGTCCGGGTCGGTGGTCATTTCGACCAGTGTCTTTTCCGCGTCGGGGTGTTCGTTGTATTCCAAACCAACCGCGACACGGACCCTGACCAAGGCTGACGCATCCTTTCGCATTTCAAAAAGAACCGGGAAGCGGTCGGGTGAATAGTCATTCCCGATCATGCTTGTGAAAGAGGCGCGAATTTCGGGGGCGGGGCTGTTTTTCATCAGGCGCAGGGCCGCGTTGGTCCGGTCCGGCGGAAAGAGCCGCCGGTATCTTTCGTCGTCCACAAACGCGGAGGTGACATGGTCAACGTTTGTGGACAGTCGTAGCGGAAGGCGTTCAAATTCTCCGACCTGCGTCGCGCAGCGTTCGAGAAAGCGAAGAAAAACCTCCCCGACCCGGGGATCGTTGATTTGTGCCAGTGCGTTTCCCGCCTTCGCCGCGGCTGCCGGGGTGCCGTCCAGCATATCCGATTCAAATTGCTCGATGATTTTTCCGAGTTTTTCCGAACCGCGCCGGTGTACGTCGGCCTGAATCGAGGCCGTGATTCGAATCGGGATGACCGGCGACGTTTCATCCTGCGAGAACGGGAAGGTTGTCTCCACAATGATGGTATGGAGACCCACGGTCTGGAATGTCGTTTCGTACGGCAGTGAAAACCCCCGTTGGAATGTCTCGCCCGGCTGGATTGTGAAATTGATTGCGATGTTTTGAATATCGTTCACGAAACCTTTCACGGCCAGCGGCGTGCCGTCAGGCTGGAGAATCCGGACCGTGGTTCTCCCCGTCGGTTCGAGGCGCGGTTGGGCGCGCCAGATCAGTTTTCGGTCGGAAAGATTCCGGATGTTCAGATAGAAGGAAAGGGACTGGCCGACCAGGACCCAGTCCCGGCTTTTGGTCACGGGAATTTCGACCTTCAGCCCGTTTTGCGTCATGACGGTTTCCTGCGCCCGCGCCGAAACGCCGAAATCCGCCAGTAAAACCAGTAAAAAGAAGAACTTCGCGAAACCGTAACGAACGCCGGTCGGATTCATGGGCCGATACCTCATGAGGTGTATGAGGATTCGGCTTTATCACAGAAAAAAACCGAACCGCGCAAGATGTGTTTGGTTCATCTCACGCGGTTCGGTTTGGAAAGTTCCGGGGTTCGGCGTCGCGTAGTCAACGCGATGAAGCTGGTGGTTGTTCAGCGACACGCTTCAAGCCGGACCCTTTCGATTCGCGGAACTTTGAAGATCCGTTCATCGTACGCGCGCGATCCTTATATACATGTGGGTGAACGGGCACAAATTTCCCGTGAGTTGACTCAGGAAAAACAGATCGCCGTTTTGTGTTCAATGCTCAGGCGGGCTGCTTCAAAGAGGGAAAACCAAACTCCAAGCTCAATCCAGAAATTGTTTTTCTCCGCTGTGATGATCCCGTTGATTCGCGCGGCTTCGGAATCGTTCAGAACGCCATCGGTCAGAGTGATGCCCAGAAATGGAGCAACCTCAATCAATTCCTTCATCAAACCGAAGGATGAACCCAGTTGGCAGCCGGGAATGAGTTTCTCGTCAGCGAAAATCGGTTCGGGGAAGTCGATTGGAAGATAGAACCCTTCGCAGTCCGAATGGCAAAGGAGATGGCTTGAGAACATCAACATCTCGTCCATCACCAACTCGTCATTGGCCGGGTCCGCTGATTTCGGGAATCGTTTGGGCTTCCAGTTCGGTTTGACCTGTGCGTAGGTCGCGAATCGCCGCAGATAATGAAGAAATGAATAGGGAAAGCCGTGAAGAGCCGAACGATTTACCAACGGAGGCAGGTTTTCCGGTTCGACATGCGGGGGAAATCCTTCATTCTGAAGGACCTTGTTTACTTTTTTCATTGCCGCCCGAAACCATCTGACGCCTTCCTTGTCGTGGTTCTTCAAATCAGCGAGCCTTCCGACTGAAACCGCAAGTCCCATAATCACACCGTTTCCCGGTAACAATGTTCGCCCATCTGGCGGGTGGATTCATTCAGACGAAACAAATGGCGGCTTTGTGTTCAATGCTCAGAAGGGCCGCTTCGAAAAGACATAGCCAGACGGCGGATTCAATCCAGAATCCGTTGTTTTCTTCGCGGACAAGGGTGTTGATGCGGGCGGCTTCGTCGTCGGAAAGGATGCCGCCGGAAAGCGAAATGCCGAGCGCCGGAGCGATTTTAACCAGTTCACGCATCAGGGCGTACGAGGAACTGACCGTGCCACCTTGGATAAAGCTTTCATCCTCGAAAATTGGTTCGCTGAAATCGAGCGGAAGGAAAAAACCGTCGCAATCGGAGTGGCAGATGAGGTGACTCGACAGCATCGCCTCTTCCTCGGCGATGAGTTCATCCTGCGCGGGATCTTCACCTTCGGGAACGGGTTCCGGCCTTTGGCCCGGACGGTTTTCCAGATGCGCGGCGAATCGGCGCAGGTAATGGAGAAACGAGTAGGGAAATTCCTGAAGACTGGCTCGACTCTGGAAGGGCGG
>JAAFHI010000475.1 GCA_013298335.1 Actinomycetota bacterium | reverse complement strand
AGACCCCGCCGCTCCCCGAAACGGTCACGGCAAGACAGACCAGCCAGAACCACGCCCGCAGATAAAAGGGCCGATCTATCCAGACGATGTAGCGTTTCGGCTCGGTCTGAATACCGTAAAGGTCCCGGTTCAATGCCTGGACTTCAAAAACATGTTCGCCCGAATTGAAGTTCGAGACCGAAAACTCGGTCCGGTCGGTCCCGCCGCGTTCGGAAGACAGAATCCGCCAGTTTTGAGAATCCACCCGGTAGAGATACGTCACATCCCCGGTCTGGCTGACCCCGGTGAACTTGAACTTGACCCGGTGCTGCCCGGCTTTCAGCGAGGTGTTGGTCGGACTGGCGATTTCCGCCCCGTCCACTTCGAGCCGGATTTCGACCGACGGCGCGCGCTGGTTCGAAATATGGCGCGTCAGCCCGGATTCGGTCGCGATCCAGCGGGCGCCGTCCGGCGTCCGCAGGATCATGCGCGGCTGCGCGCCGGCGAAGTCGAACCGGTCGCGGCGATAGGTCTGCGCGATGCCGTCGTGATTGAGCAGAAACTTCCGCAGGCCGCCGTCGCCCGTCCCGACCCAGAGAAACGTTTCATTCGGATTCTTTTCGATGAACAGCGTCCGGACATCGGTTCCTGAAGTGGCCGTTTTCAGCAGATTCGAGACGAACGTCGTCCCGTCGAAGGTTTCGATGCCGCGCCCGGTGGCCATCCAGAAGCGCCCCTCCGTCGGCTGTTCGACGATGCACCGCACATCGAGGCTTTCCAGCCCCTGCGCCGTTCCAATCACGACCAGTTCCGCCGTGGTCGGCTCGTACCGATAGGCCCCGCGGTCGGTCGCAATCCACAGCGAACCGCTCGCCGCCTGGATGACCCCTTTCACCGAGCCGTCAATCGGCACCGGCTCGCCCTCGGCCTTGAGGGTCGTGATGTTGACCGCCGACAGGCTGTTTTCGGTCGCCACCCACAACAACGGGCGCTTCCGGTCGCGCAGCAGGCCCCGGACCAGCGTCAGCCTGGGACCTTCGACCCGCTTGACGTCCATCCCGTTCCAGCGCCAGACCCCGTCGTCCGCGCCGACCCAGAGGTCCGCCCCCTCCAGCGCGAGCGACCGGACCGACAGATTCTTGGGGAGTTTTTCAACCGCGAGGAACGCCGCCCCGCTGAACTGGAACACCCCGCGCGCCGTTCCGACCCAGAGCGGCGCATTCTGGACGTTGCCGCTGGCCAGCGCCCGAACATCGCTGTCGGGCAGCCCGCGACTGGTGTCGAACGTGACGAAACTGTAGGGATCGTGCCGGATTGCCCCCGTATCGGTCGCGAACCAGAGGTTGTTGTCGGCATCCGTCGCGACCGAGCGCACGAGGCTGTCGGGCAACAGTTCGGCGGCTTCCGGGCGGCGCGGATCAAACACCACCACGCCCTTGCGTCCGTCGAGGCAGAACCAGAAATTGCCCACCGAGTCGAGGCAGGCCGCCCCGAGTGGACGGTTCAACAACGGGTGCAACACCGGAGTGACAATTTCATCGATGACCGAAAAGAGCCCCCGGTCGGTTGTGACCCAGACGGTCCCGTTCCGGTCTTCGCACACGGCAAGAACCCGGACCGCCGGACCGCCCGCCGGAACGGGAAATTCCATCTTCCGCCATTTTCCGCCGTCAAAAACGAGCAGGCCGCCGTCGGTTCCGGCATAGACCCGCCCGTTTCGGACAACGTGCAGGTCATTCACCGCCGTCACCCCGGCGGGGGCTTTCCATCCCATGACGGTTTCGGGCGACCAGCGGTAAATGCCCGCCCCGGTCCCAATCCACATTTCGTTGTTCCGGCCCACTTCGAGCGCCGTCACCGCCGTCGTTTCGAGATTCGTTTCGGGCAGATTCTCCGCCCTGATTTTCATGGATTCGACCGGCGACCCCGGCCCGGACTGAATGAACACGCCGCGCTCGGTCGCGAACCAGAGCGTCCCGTCGGAGGCGCGCGCCACCGCGTTCACCCGCTTTCCCTGAAGCTGCCCAAGTGGTGTTTCGGTCGCGTCGGAAGATTCGAAATCCCGCCCGTTGAACCGGCAGACCCCCTTGTCGGTCGCAAACCAGACGCTGCCTTTCGCTTCGGGAAAAACGCCGATGACCGAATTCGACGGCAACTTCGGCGAGGTGAACGACCGGTCGATGACCTTTGTCCCGAGCGGAATCGCCGAGATGCGGGCCAGCAACAGGGGCAGTTCGGCGGTCGAACGCTCGCCGATGAGGACACTCCCCATCACCTTGGCCTCATAGCCCGGCACGACGGCGGTCACTTCATAGATGCCCGCGACCATTTTTCCGAAGAAATACTCCCCGCGGCGATTTTCGAGCGCCCGTAGCGCCCCGGCCTCGCGATTGGCGGAATCCTTCAGCCGCGCCGTCACCACGCCGCCGCCCAGGACGTCGTTCGCCCGTTCGTCGCGGAGGGTGACGTGGAGCGACGTCGGCGTCAGTTGCAGAATGACCGCCACCGGCGCGTCTTCCGGCTTGGCGAAGGTCACCCGCTGCGACTGGGCGCGGAATCCGTTGGCGCTCGCCGTCAGGGTATAGGTCCCCGGCTTCGGAACGACAATCGCGAACTTGCCGTCGCCCTGGGAAAGCACCGAAACGAGCGGCGCGTTTCCCTGCCCGGCGCAGGTCACCTTGGCCTCGGCCACCGGCTGCCCGCCCTCGTTGGTGACCGTGCCCTGAATCGCAAGGGGCGACTGGGCCGCCACCGTGTAAATCGCCCTGACGGACGCGCCGCCCGCGACAAGAATCAGAAGAAAAACCGTCAAGCCAAGCAATGAACCGCGAAACACACGCCCACCTCGTTCTTTTCAGGAAAGACCGCGCGGATTTCCTGACTTTTCCATTTCGGTCAACCGGAGTATATTGACCATACCGTACACCGTCTTCCGTTTCCAAAAAGGACTCCGGCTGCACCGACATGGCGAAGAAACCGACCAAACCGGCCAAGCGACCCCCGGTCAATATCGAACTCAAGCGTCAGTTGCAGGACTTTCAGGTCAAGCAACTGGTCCGCAACTTCCAGGATGTCTACGATTCGAAGGAATTCGGCAAGCTCTGCCAGTTTTTCGCGAACGACATCTACGCGCCCAAGGACTTCGAGGAACGGAACAAGAGTTTCGAGCAGATCTCGAACTATTTCCGCAACTCCCTCGGCGACAAGCTCTTCCACGGACTGATCCGGCTGCTCGACCTTTACGAAATGTCCGACTCGATGGACGACCTGATGGTCGTCACGCTCGAAAAGATGGGCGTCACCAAGGATATTTCACAAAACCAGTACGACGAAGCCTACTACCTGAGCGACAACTACGACCGCCGGGTCGAGCAACTCGACCTGATCGTGGAATGTTTCGACTTCACCCACGCGCTCACCCGGTACCGCTCGATCGGCTGGATCCTCAAGACCGCGCGGATGACCTCGCACCTCTTCAGCAGCAACAAGGACAGCATCGTCGACATGCTCCAGCGCGGATACGACGCCATGCGCGACACGCCGAGCGTCGAAAAGTTCAACGACATCATCTACGAACGCGAAATGCAGCGCCTCAACCGGATTTACGAGCATTTTTCGTCGCTCGCCCCGGCGGGGAAATAAGGACTCATGGCGACTGCTCCGACTTCGCCGCGCCGCCGCGCGCGTTCCACGCCCGTCATTGCCGGACCGGGCAAAAAGGCGAAGCGCGACAAGACCGCGCTCGTCCTCGCCGGCGGCGGCGTCACCGGCGTGGTCTACGAAATGGGCGTCCTTCAGGCGCTCAGCCAGTTTCTTGGTAAAGACTTCTCGATTTTTGACTTCGACATGATCGTCGGCCTGTCGGCGGGTTCGATTGTCGGCTCGTTTCTCGCCAACGGCGTCTCGCCGGGGGAAATGATCGCCGCCCTGCACGAACGGCCCGACGCGACCGTCTCGCCCTTTCCCAAATGGGACGTTTTCCGCCCCAACATCGGCGAATTCATCCAGCGGGCGGCGACCCTGCCGGTGACGCTGCTCTCCAACGCCGCCAAGAAGATCAGCCGGATGACCTTCGGGGGAAATCCCTACATCCGGCTCTTCGATGAAATCCTGCCCTCGGCCATTTTCACCAACCACAAGGTCGAACAGTATCTGCGGGAAAATCTCCACCGGG
>JAAFHI010000685.1:1174-3099 GCA_013298335.1 Actinomycetota bacterium | reverse complement strand
CGATGGGTCTCGGGCCGATCAACTCGATCTATCAGGCGCGTTTCAACCGCTATCTGCACAACCGGGGTATCAAGGACACCTCGAATTCCCGCGTCTGGGCCTTCCTCGGCGACGGCGAAACGGACGAGCCGGAATCGCTCGGCGCGCTGCATCTCGCCTCGCGCGAGGGTCTCGACAACCTCACTTTCGTCATCAACTGCAACCTCCAGCGACTCGACGGGCCGGTGCGCGGCAACGGCAAGATCATTCAGGAACTGGAAGCCGTGTTCCGGGGCGCGGGCTGGAACGTCATCAAGGTGGTCTGGAGCCGCCGGTGGGATCCGTTGCTCGCGAAAGACACGGAAGGTGCGCTCGTTCACATCATGAACACGACGCTCGACGGCGAATTCCAGAAATACTCGGTCGAAACGGGGGCCTACATCCGGAAGAACTTCTTCGGGAAAGACCCGCGGACGCTGGAAATGGTCTCGCACATCAGCGACCACGACCTGACGCGGCTGCGGCGCGGCGGCCACGACTACATGAAGCTCTATACCGCCTACAAGGAGGCGGTCGAGCACAAGGGCCAGCCGACGGTGATTCTGGTCAAGACGGTCAAGGGGTGGACGCTCGGCGACGGCGCGATGGCGCGCAACGCCTCCCACCAGATGAAGAAGCTGACCGAAAAGGAACTCGGCTTTTTCCGCGACCAGATGAACCTGCCGATTCCGGATTCCCAGTTGGGCGACGCGCCCTACTACCATCCGGGGGCGAATTCGCCCGAAGTGGAATACCTCAAGGAACGCCGCGCCGCGCTCGGCGGCACGCTGCCCAAGCGGCGGACCATGATGCAGCCGCTGGCGCTGCCGCCCGCGACGACTTACGACGAGTTCGCGGAAGGCAGTTCGCAGGAAGTCTCGACGACCATGGCGTTCGTCAAACTCCTCCGCAAACTGCTCGACGACAAGGAGATCGGGGATCGCATCACGCCGATTATCCCCGACGAGGCGCGGACCTTCGGGATGGACTTCCTGTTCAAGAAGGTCGGCATCTACGCCGCGAACGGGCAGTTGTACGATCCGGTCGACTCCAACCTCCTTTTCAGCTACCGCGAAGCCAAGGACGGGCAGTTGCTCGAAGAAGGCATTACGGAAGCGGGCGCGATGGGGTCGTTCACGGCGTCCGGCACGGCCTACGCCACGCACGGCGAGCCGATGATTCCCTTCTACATCTTCTATTCGATGTTCGGCTTCCAGCGGACGGGCGACCAGATATGGGCCTTCGGCGACGCGCGCGGCAAGGGGTTTCTCATCGGCGCGACCTCGGGACGCACGACCCTGAACGGCGAAGGTCTTCAACACGAAGACGGACACAGCCACGTGCTCGCCTCAACCGTGCCGTGCTGCGTGCAGTATGACCCGGCGTTCCACTTCGAAATCGCGACCATCGTCCGCGACGGGCTGCGGCGGATGTATGAGGACAAGGAAGACGTTTTCTACTACCTGACGGTCCACAACGAAAACTACGCCATGCCCGCGATGCCGAAGGGGGCCGAGGACGGCATCCTGCGCGGCCTCTATCTGTTCAAGCCCTGTCTCGATCCGAAAACCCACACGGCGCACCTCTTCGGGAGCGGCGCGATCATGCAGCAGGTCCTTCGGGCGCAACGGATTCTGGCCGAACGCTACGATGTGGCCGCCGATGTCTGGTCGGCGACGAGCTATCGCGCGCTGCGCGACGACGCGCTCGAATGCGAGCAGTGGAACATCGACCATCCCGGCGCGGAACGGCGCGTGCCCTACGTCACGCGGGCGCTCGAAGCGACGTCCGGCCCGGTCGTGGCGGCGAGCGATTTCATGAAATCGTGGGCCGACTCGATTTCCCGCTGGGTGAAGCAGCCGTTCCTCGCGCTCGGCACGGACGGATTCGGGATGAGCGACACGCGC
>JAAFHI010000685.1:0-1140 GCA_013298335.1 Actinomycetota bacterium | reverse complement strand
GTCGCCCGCGCCAAGGAAGAACTGTTCTCGGCGCAGACGGCCCCGGAGCCGGTGGCGGCGGACTGAGGAAGAAGGGATCAGGGGTCGGGAATCAGGGATCAGATTGGGAATGGGGATAAGAAAAAGGGATCAGGGATCGGGGATCAGGGGTCAGGTCTGGAATTCAGAGATAGGGCAAGGGCATCAAAGCAACCCCTCTCACCTGGCTCGAAACATAAACCCGATTCCCAATCCGATCCCTTTTCCTTTACATTCACTTTTCTGGGGTTTCCTGATCCCTGATCCCTGATTCCTGGTCCCTTCCCCATGATGATTTCTTCCGCCGCCCGTTTGCCGTTTCGTCCGGTCCTGATTCTTTCGCTGGTCGCGGGACTGCTCGGCGCGGTCGCGTTTGGCGATACCGACACCAATGACTCCCGTGCGGCGGCGCGCAAGGCCGCTGAGGAAAAGGCCGCCGAGGAAAACCGTCGCCTGAGCGATGAACTCGAATGGACGTTCGGCGGGAAAACGCAGCATGGCTGGTCCGTCTACGTGCCGCTGATTCGGCGGCTGCTGGTGACGGAGGCCGTGCCGAACAGCCCGGAATTCTCGGCCCGGCTTGGTCGCTGGCAATCGAAAGCGGGTCTTTCTCCGACCGGAGTTCTCGATGAACCGACGCTGATGCAGATTGTCGGGTTCTGGCAGCGGTCGCGCCCGGTGAAGAATCCGCGCGAAGCGGCCCCGGAAACGCTGACGACGATTGACGAAACCTACCTTTACGACCGGACCCGCGCGCCGGAACTGCGGTTCGTCGAAAAGGAAACCTACGCGGCGTACCTTCAGATGTACAAAGCCGCCCTCGCCGACAAAACCCTGAAACTCAAGCGGACGGCGGCGGGTGAGCCGGCGGCGGACGAGTCCTTTTTCAAGATTATTTCGGCGTTCCGGTCGCAGGCGTATCAGGAAAAATTGCGCCGGGAATCGCCGGGTTCCGGCAGCGCCGGACTGGCGAAGGTCAGCCCGCACCTGACCGGACGGGCGCTCGATATCTACGTCGGGGGCGACCCGGTCAGCACGAAGGACGAAAACCGGCTGTTCCAGACGAAAACCCCGGCCTATCTCTGGCTCGTGAAGAACGCCGAGCGGTTCGGGTTCTATCCC
>JAAFHI010000629.1 GCA_013298335.1 Actinomycetota bacterium | reverse complement strand
GCAGGCATCCGCGCCGGGCGTCAGCGCGCCGGGGGCGGGCGGCATGCCGGTTCCGCAGTGGCTGGAAGGCGCCTTCGAAGCCGGACGCAGTCCTTCCGTCGCGTCTTTCGACATCGTTGAAATGAATCCCAACTTCGACCCCGATCACCGGACGGCGCGACTCGCCGCGCTGACGATCTGGCATTTCCTCCGCGGCCTGACCGAGAGAAACCGTTCGCCGGTCGGGTAAGCCGGGCGGATATCGCGTAACTGGTCAGGTTTGACGCGGGAAAGAACTGCGTCCATACTCGCGAGAACCCCGTTCAGCCAATCCGTTCCATTCGAAAATTCCCCAGGGGGATTGCGTGAAGCCGACTCCGAAGCGTTCGAAAATCATCTACACCGTGCTCGCCGTCATTCTGACCCTTTCAATCGTGCCGATTGTGGTCGTCGTCTGGCAGTTGGTCGGCATCAGCCGCGAATCGCTCCGGTTCAACGAACGAAACGAACAGTTGCGGGTGGTGCTGCTCGTCGCCAACGAATTGCAGACCTACGTCGGGGGGCATCGCAACCAGGTCATCGGCATGGCCCGGACCTTTGAAAGTTCCGGAGGACTCGGCGGGCTGCTCAGTCAGGAAAAGACGTTGCGTGACCGCAATTTGGCGCGTTTTCTGGAAGCCGACCCGAATCTGATTCTCGTCGGGGTCGTTCCAAACGCCGGAACCGGCACCGAAACGGCCCAGCTCATTGCCCAGTGGGACGGAAAGAAGATCACCGATGACGAGGTCGGGACGACCGTCGGGGAAGCGGTGGCGGGATTGCGGGCGCAGCCGAACAAAACGTTCATCGGAACGCCCCGATTCATCAAATCGAGCAATGAATTCGCCCTCGTCATCGCTGAACCATTGCGGAACCCCTCCGCCACCGGCGAAGTCGTGGTCACCATCGTCAGCCTCGAACCGGCGTTCGCGCTCGTCAATGTGACGTCTCAAAGCGGTAATCTCGACAACAAGTCGCTGCTGAAAAACGGCAGCCGCGTCGTGTTTCTGGTCAACCGCCAGGGGCAGGTGCTGGTTCACCCGGATCGGGCGATGGTCTATGCGCTGACCGATGTGAGCACCTGGGGCATCGTCGCCAAGTGGAAAGACACCATTCTCGCCCAGAACATCACCGCGCCGCTGGCCGAACCGTTCGATCTGAGCCTCGGCAATGAATCGTTTTCAATGCTCGGAAGCTGTACCACGGCGCGACTCTCTCCCGACGTTCCGCTCGGGGTTTTCGCCGTCATCAATGAAAAGGCGGCCTATTCCTCCGTCGGAACGATGATCTGGCAGGCCGTCACGGTCAGCGTCGTCACGGTCATCGTCGCCTCGCTCGTCGGCTCGATCATGGCTTACCGCATCACGTCGCCGATTGCTGCGCTCGCAAACGGCGCGCGCGCCATCGCCAACGGGGACTTTTCAAAGCGGCTGAATCTGCGCACCAATTCCGAAATCGGGCAGCTTGCCGAGGATTTCAACTCGATGGGCGAACAGGTGCAGCGATACATCAACGACCTGAAGTTCGCCGCGAACGAAAACCGGCAGATGTTTCTTGGAACGGTCCGCGCGCTGGCCGAGGCCATCGACGGCAAGGATCCCTACACCCGGGGCCATTCCGAGCGGGTCATGCTCTATTCCGTCCTCATGGCGCAGGAAATGGCCATGTCCGAAGACGAAATCGAGGACATCCGCATCGCCGCGATTCTTCACGATGTCGGAAAAATCGGGATCGAGGACCGGATTCTCAAGAAGCCCGCCGCTTTGACCGAGGATGAATACGCCGTGATGAAGGGCCACCCGCAGAAGGGGGCGGTCATCATGTCCCAGATTCCGCAGATGAAGAAGTACGTTCCGGGCATGTACTATCACCACGAATGCATCGACGGCCGCGGCTATCCCCTTGGTTTGAAAGGGGATCAGATCCCGATGATGGCCCGGATCATCAGCGTGGCGGACACCTTCGACGCCATGACGACCAACCGTCCGTATCAGCGCGCGATGACCACCGAGGTGGCGGTTCAGAAAATCTGGGCTTTTTCGGGCACGCGCTACGACCCCAAAGTGGTTGAAGCTCTCGAAAATGCCCTTCGGGACGGGAAATTGAATGAGGTCATTCTCGGATATAAGGAATCTTACGCCGCCGGAAAAGCGTAGAGGGATGGCAACCTCGCAATTTTTTCGGGAGTAGTCCTCCGGGACGGCGCGTTTTCACTGAAGGAACGATGTTCGGTGTCTCCGCCGACGGAGAAAAAAGGACCAATGGTTATGAAATTCGGCACTATGGCTTTTGCGTTCGGACTGGTTGGCGTTTCAGCCCTCGGCGGAGGACTGGCGCACAAGTGGCAGAGAACGAACTACACCAGCGTCAGCGCTGAAACCCGGGCGGTCGGACGCGACAACATCGACCGTTCGCTGCGGGAAGCCCAGGCGGTCGTGACCGAAAATTACGTGACCGACATTACCGCCGACAAACTGACCAAAGCCTCGATTCAGGGAATGTTGCGGGTGCTGGACCCGCATTCGAATTTCTTCGACAGCAAGGAATTCCAGGAAATGAAAAGCGAGCAGCACAGCCGGTTTTTTGGAATCGGGGTTTCGATTGTGCGCCGCAACGACCGGGTCTTCGTGCTCGCCACCATCGACAACACGCCCGCGAGCAAGGCCGGTCTGCGCCCCGGTGACGCCATCGTCAAGGTTGACGGCGAATCCACGGTGGACTGGGCGACCGGTCAGGTGCTTGAAAAGGTTCGCGGCGATCAGGGCGAACCGGTGGAAATCACGGTCGAACGCCTCGGTGTTCCCAAGCCGCTGACGTTCAAGATCGTCCGTGACGCGGTGCCGCTGCCTTCGATTCGGACGGCTTTCATGATCAAGCCGGGGGTCGGATACGTGGCGCTGTCGGGCGGGTTCAATCACACGACCGAAGACGAACTCCGGGAAGCGCTCACCCAGCTCAAGAACGACGGCATGCGGTCGCTGCTGCTCGACCTCCGCGGAAATCCGGGTGGGTTGTTGACCCAGGCCATCGAGGTTTCCAACATTTTTCTCCAGCGCGATCAGAAAATCGTTTCCGTGAAGGGCCGCGACGGGCAATCCGGCGATGAATCGCGGGATTACAAAGCCAAAAACACCGCCCCGTTCGACAAGCCGCTGGTCATTCTGATCGACAAGGGGACGGCGTCCGCCTCGGAAATCGTCGCCGGCGCGTTGCAGGACCATGACCGGGCGGTCATCGTCGGGGAACAGAGCTTCGGGAAGGGGTTGGTTCAGCGGGTCTTCGAACTGCCGTTCGGTTCGGGGCTGACGCTGACCACCGCGAAGTACTACACCCCGAGCGGTCGCTGCATTCAGCGGTCCTACACCGGGCAATCG
>JAAFHI010000902.1 GCA_013298335.1 Actinomycetota bacterium | reverse complement strand
CCGGAATTACTTCAGTACCAGCGCCGTCAAGCCGTTTGACCAGCGGGTGTCGCCCGGTTTCACCTTCGGCGGGCCGATTGTCAAAGGGAAACTCTTTTTCTTCACGTCCTATGAAACCCTGAAAGCCGATTCGGCAAAGTTCAGGAGCTACACGGCCAATTCGTCGGCATTCGTGCCGACCGACGCGCAAAATACCTACCTCGCCAGCCTCGATGCCGCCACCGATCCGAATATCCGGCGCATCGGGGCCAATCTCCGCGCCGCGCTGACGACGGCCAACTACCCGACCACGCTTTCACTATTACGGAGCGCGGAGGGATCGTTCGATGCCCCCACGCGGACGCACAATTCGACAACCCGGCTCGATTACCAGATTTCCTCCAACGATTCCCTCACGGGTCGGATTTCCATCGACCGGACCGACGAGGACCAGCTCGCCGGAAACAACGATCAGGCCCCGAGCGCGGCCACGAAACTGTCGGTCAACGACACGACGATTCTGGGCACGTGGACGCACATTTTCGGGCCGAATCTCGTGAATCAGGTTCGCGTACAGGTTGCGCCCGGCTTTTCCGCCCGGACCGACAGCCGCGCGCCGGGCTCGACCGCGATCAGCATCGTCGGCATCGCCACCTTCGGGCGGAACACCGCGACGCCGCTCAACATCGAAGCCAACCGCTATCAGTTCGAGGACACGGTCACGCTGACGCGCGGGTCGCACACCCTGAAATTCGGGGCGTCGTTCCGGCCCGTTCAGTACAAACTGGCGAATGAAATCTTCTTTGGCGGACTCTGGACCTTCCCGTCGGGGGCGTTGACCGTCTCGAACGCCGTTCCGACGGGCGATCGCGCCGCGCTGACGGCGTTCAATACCGTGCAGGGACTGCCCGCCAACGGTCCGGCGACCGCCAACCTGAGTTCGATTCAGGGTTTCAACCTCGGTTTGCCGAGCCAGTGGCAGCAGGGCTTCAACAATCCCCGACTCGACGCGCGGGTGAACCTGTTCGCGGCGTTTGCGCAGGATTCGTTCCGCCCGCTCAAGCGGCTGACAATCGACGCGGGCGTCCGGCTCGACTACGACGGCGAACCCGATCCCATCGGCGGCCATGCCTACATTTCGCCGAGGCTCGGTTTCGCGTGGGATGTGACCGGCGATCAGAAAACCGTCATTCGCGGCGGCGGCGGCATCTTCGTCTCGCCGATTTTCCTGATGATCCCGCTGCGGGGCATCCTCCAGGACGATTCCGGCCAGAACATCAACCAGTTGATTACGACCGCCGCAAACGGCGCTCAGTCGCCGGCGGCGCTCTGGGCCTATGGTCGGGGACTCGGCCTGCTGCCGTTCACCTCGCTTTCGCAGGCGCAGGTGAACGCCTTCGGGCTGGCGACCGGTCCGGGGTCGGCCAACCGGCGGATCAACGAAATCAGCAAGTCCTACCGCAACGGATATTCAGCCCAGGCGAGTCTGGGAATCGCCCGTCAGATAACGAAAGACATTCTCGTCGAGGCGAACTACACCATGTACCGGGGCGTTCACCTTCAGGTGTCGCACAACATCAACTACCGCGAAACGGGCGTGTTCGACCCGATTTACGGGCCGCAACTGGAACGCATCGATCCGACGATTTCCCAGAAAAACCTCTACAGTTCCATCGGGAATTCGATCTACCACGGGCTGGCGCTGACCGTCGCCAAGCGGTTCAGCCGGAACTTCCAGATTGACGTGAACTATACGTGGAGCAAGTCGATTGACGACGTGACCGACTTCAACGCGCTGTTTTTCGCCTACCTGCCGACGCGGCTGAATCTCGAACGCTCGGTTTCGACGTTCGACATCCGGCACAACCTCGTGGCGAGCGCGGTCGTGAAAACGCCGTGGCACGCCGGGAAGGGAAACAACCTTCTGGAACGGACCCTGGCCGACATCACGCTGAGTCCGATTGTGACCATCCGGAGCGGCGTGCCGTTCACGGGCCGCGCCGGACGCGACGTCAACGGCGACACGGCGGCGAATTACGACCGTCCGTTTGCCGAAGGCCGCAACACCGGACGCGGGGCCGGCTTCGCCACCGTCAACCTTCGCGTGGAGAAGCAGATTTTCATTCGGCGGGATGGCCGGATTCACGTCGATGCCATCGTCGAGGCTTCAAATCTGTTCAACCGGACGAACTTCCTCTCGGTCAACGACGTCATCGGCAACGATCCGACGCTGGTGCGGGGACCGTTCAACTTCCGGGGAAGAAAGGACCTGCCGCCGACATCGCCGCTCGGCTTCACCAGCGCGGGCGATCCGCGGCAGATTCAGTTCGGAATCAAGGTCGGTTTTTGAGGCAGAACCCTGAAGTCGGGACACTTTTCAAAATGTCCTTCAAATAAAGGGCTTGAACAGTTTGAATAAAACCTACTCATTTCTGCTTATTTATAATCAAAATAAGCAGGTTTTCAT
>JAAFHI010000051.1 GCA_013298335.1 Actinomycetota bacterium | reverse complement strand
GAATGGGGCGTTAATCGCTGAATCACTCCGCACTGGATTTTGATGAACCGGGAATGTGATCTCTGATCCGTCCGTATATCCGCCCCATTGAGGTACAAAAACAATGAGCTACAACGTCAAGGTCAACGGGAAGGTCCTTCCCGAGTTGTATTCGGAACAGGATATTCGCGGCTATGCCTCCGCGTGGCGTGAATACAAGGCGGATGTCCAGGTGGCGCTGAGCGGAACGCACCTGTTCATGTCGCTGGCGAAGTTTCTGGGTGAACCAGAGGCCCCGTCGGCCCCGCCACAGTTTCCGCCATCCGGTCCCCTTCCCCCACCGGCGTATACACCGCCGCCATCGGGCTACCTTCCGCCACCGCGCCCCGCATATACACCGCCGCCAAGTTTCGGCGGGCCAGGCTATTCGCCGGGACCACCACCGGGAAACCTCAAGTCGGGCATGGCCGTAACCGGGATGATTTTCGGCATCCTTGGCATCTGCGGTTTCCTGACCTGCGGGCTGACCTCGATACTCGCCATTCCCGGCGTCATCCTGTCCTTCATGGCCAACAGCCGGGCCGCCAGCCAGCCGCGGGTCTACGGCGGCAAGAACATGGCGATCACCGGAATCGTTTTAAATCTGTTCGCGATCCTGGTGATTCCATTTTTCGCGGCGATTGCCGTGCCGAACCTCCTCGCGGCCCGGCGGTCGGCGAACCAGGCTTCGGCGGTCCAGACGCTGCGGAACATTCATTCCGCCCAGTCGGTGTATGAATCCGGAATCGGCATGGGCCAGTACGCCGCCTCGCTCAAGGAACTCGAAAAGGTTCAGTTGCTCCAGAGCAACGTCATTCAACTCGACCGGGTGCCGCGACAGGGCTACCGGATCGTCAGGTTCGAGGCGATACCGAGAACGTCAACCCAGGCGGCACATTACTTCGTGGTCATCGCTCCAGTTCAGGATACCGGAATAGGTCGATCCGGAAATTTCAGCTTCTACATCGACGATTCCGGGGTGCTCCGCCAGTCGAGAAATTCGAATGAATTGGCCGATGAAAACTGTCCGGCCTATGGGAATGCCTCAAACCAGTACGAATAGGCGGGAAGTATCAAAAACCCGCAAGACCCCCGCAGGACCATCGCCACCGACCGCACCCAGGAGACCAATCAGAGGGAAAAACCATGAGCTATAACGTCAAGGTCAACGGGAACATCCTTCCCCAGACGTACTCGGACACCGACATTCGCGGGTACGCGCCCGCCTGGCGGGAATACAAGGCGGACGTCCAGGTGGCGCTGAGCGGTACGCACATGTACGTCTCGCTGGCGAAATTCCTTGGCGAGCCGGAGCCGCCACAGCCGTCGCCCCGACCGGTTCCGGCCTATGCACCACCGGTTCAAACAGGATACGCGCCGCCGCCGTCGGCATATGCCCCGCCCGTGCAGGCGGGATACGCACCGTCGCCGGGCGGATACGTTCAACCAAAACAATTCAAATACATACCGCCGCCGGAGGACACCGGATATCAATCCTCCCCAATGGCGGGCGACTCAAGCGTTTTTAAGATCATCGGGTATCTCTGCCTTTTTGCGTTTATCGGTTCCCTCGCCATGATCGGAGGATTCAGTATTGGCCCCCGATCTTTTGCTTTTGCCCTCATCTCGTTCGTTTTGGGGCTTTACCGCCTGGCGAAGAGTTAAAGGCGGAAACCTGACCTCCGGGTCACTGGCCGAGACTGAACCGGTAGCGGATTTCCTGCTGCCGGTCCACCGGCTTTCCGTTCGATTGGGCCGGATTGAAGCGGATGCTCTTCGCCGCCCGAATCGCTTCCTCGTTGAGTCCGTAGCTCAGCCCGCTGATGACCTTCACGTCACCGATTTTCCCGCTGGCGAGAAATTCGACCGAGAGCACGACGGTTCCCTCGGTTTTCCGGTCACGCGCAAGCTGGGTATAGCGCGGGCGGCCCTGTTCGAGAATCTGGACGGGCCGGACCACCGGAGCGGAGATCGGCTCCGGGGTCACGGGAGTCTTGGCCCGGTCGTTGCGGGGAGACTCAATCCGGGATGGCTGATCGGTCGTCGGCAACGCCGGATCGACTTTGGGGATTTGTATCGCCGTGGCCGAATCGGTCCGGGTCGTAGCGGGCGGGGTGCCCTGACCCGTTTGACCGGCTTGAACCGGCTGGACCGGGCGGGCGAGTTCGCCTTCGATCCGCTTGCGGGCGGAAACGGCCTCGGCCTTGAGCTGGGCATCCGGACCGGCCTCGATTTCCCTGAGCGCCGGGACTGCCGAAGAGGCGAATCCGCCAAGGCGACCGAGGGCGGCGACGGCGGTCGAACGGACGCCCGGATTTTCATCCTTCGTCGCTCGGGCCAGAGCCGGCACGGCGGGGAGGGCCGCCTGCCCCAGCGCGCCGAGGGCGGCGGCGGCGGTCCGGCGAAGTTCGGGATTGCCACTCGTAAGGGCTTCGGTCAGGGATTTGACCGCATCCGGGTTGCTCGTCCGCATGAGGCCGAGGACGGCGGCGGCGGGGATGCGGTTCGGTTCGTCGGTATCGCGCACCATGGCGGAGAGCGTCGGAACGGCGCTTAGTCCCGCCGATCCGATGAAGGCCAGGGTCCAGCAGGCGTTTTCGGAAACCCGCGGATCGTCGTCGCGCAGCGCGCGGGTCAGGGCCTCGACAGCCGACTGGGCATTCGGTCCCATTTTTCGAAGTTCGACCGAGGCCAGGTACCGTTTCTCGCGATCCTCGGCGGAAAGCTGCGAAATCAACTGGGCCACGGTCGCCCCCGAGGGAGTCTGGGCGGCGGCGATGCCGGGCACGGTGACGAGCCCGGCGGCCAGCCATCCGGCGATACAAAGTGAGCGGAAGGTAACTTTCATCGACAAACTCATGTGTTCTATCCTCGCGAAATGCCCAACGCAACGTTCTCACGCATCACCATGCGTCATCCCGTCACCATTCTGTTTTTCTTCGTCGCGGCGGCCTGCGGGCTGACGCGGACCACCTTCGGACAGGACGATATGCCCATCAAACTCGCACCCATGCCGCCGCATTCCGGCTATGAAACCGCCGCGGCCAAAGCAGCCCGGTCACTGATTGAAAGTACCGCCGCCGCCCCGAAATCCTACCTTACCGACTTCGAACGGACGAACTATCTCGAAACCGGAAATTACGACGCGACCATCGCGCTCTGGAAAAAATTCGAGAAGGCGTCGCCATTCGTCAAGATGCTGGACATCGGACGCACGCCGCAAGGCCGCACGTTGTATGTCTGCGTCGTCTCGAAAGACAAGGCCTTCACGCCGACCGCCGCCGGCAAGACCGGGAAACCGGTCGTCTTCATCCAGAACGGCATCCATCCCGGCGAAATTTCAGGCAAGGACGCCACGTCGATGCTGCTGCGCGACATCCTCGTCACCAAGCGCCGCGCGGCAATTCTCGACTCGGTCATCATTCTCGCCATGCCGGTCTTCAATATCGACGGGCATGAAAACACGAGTCCGTGGAACCGGGTCAACCAGAACGGCCCGAAGGAAATGGGCTTCCGCGCCAATGCCAACCGGCTCAACCTCAATCGGGACTACGTCAAGGCGGACGCCCCGGAAATGCGGGCGTGGCTGAAGTTCTATTCGACGTGGGTGCCGGATTTCCTCATCGACAATCACGTCACCGACGGCATGGACCACCAGTATGACGTGACCATCGACATGCCGACCGAACAGAACATCTGGCCGACCGTCGGCGGATGGGTCAAGCAGAACTTTCTTCCCAAGCTGTATGCCGCGATGGAGGCCGACGGGCACGTCATGGGGCCCTATGCCGAGCCGCGCGAGGAAGACTGGTCGAAGGGCATGGACCTCGGCGTCATCGAGCCGCGCTATTCGACGAGCTACGCGGCCATCCAGAACCGCCCGGCCCTGCTCGTCGAGACGCACAGCCTGAAATCGCACCGCGTCCAGACCTGGTCGCACTACGACATCATGGTCCATTCGCTCGAAATTCTCGCCACCGAAGGCACGGAACTGCGGACGGTCGTGCGCGGGGCCGACGCCGACATCGCGAAACTCGGCGAAAGCTACAACCCGCGTGGCTCGCTCTTTCTCGCCGGAGCCTACAGCGACGAGGGAACGCCCGCCATTTATAAGGGTGTGAAGTGGCACCTGGAAACCAGCGTCGTGACCGGGAAGCCCGTCCGCGTCTATGAAACCGAGCCGGTGGACATTCCGACGGTCTTCTTTTCGAAACTGAAGACGACCGCCGCGCCCTCCGTGCCGCTCGGCTACCTGATTCCCCAGGAATGGACGTCGCTCATCGACGTGCTGGAAGCCCACGGCGCGAAGCTGACGAGACTGAAGAAACCGGTCACGGCCCAGTGCGAGGTCTCGCGGTTCAGCGACGCCAAATGGAGTCCGCGCCCGTTCGAATCGCATCTCGCGATGACCGGATTCAAAACCACCCGAACAAAGGAAACCCGAACCTTCCCCGCCGGAACGGTCTGGGTGCCAATGAACCAGCGCACGGCACGGGTGATCTTCAACTGGCTCGAACCCGACGGCCCCGACTCGGCAGTTCGATGGGGCTACCTCAACGCCATTTTCGAGCAGAAGGAATACGTCTCGGACTACGTCTTCGAACCCATCGCGCAGGAACTCCTGAAACGGAATCCGAAGCTCAGGGCCGAGTTCGAAAAGAAACTGGCCGAAGACGCCCAGTTCGCAGCCAACGCCCGCGAGCGAATGCTCTTTCTGTATAAACGGACGCCCTATTACGAGCCGGACAAGGATGTCTATCCCGTGGTTCGGGTCATCTCCCCCTTGAACTGACCTTAACGTAAAGAGAACGTGGCATGCAGAATTGGGAAATCCAGATTTCGGGCGAGCGGTACGAAGCCTCGCCCGATACGGTCCGCGAGTGGGTCATGGAAGGCCGGGTTCTCGCGGACGACCCAGTCCGCGTTCCCGGTCGGGACTGGCGGCCAGCCGCCGAGGTTCCGGAATTGAAAGGGGCGTTTCACATCTCCGCGAGACCGGTCCCACTGCCGCAGCCGCGACCGACGGCCCCACCGCCGCCGAATTTCATGCCCCCGCCGCCGCCACGGCCCAAGAAATCCGGCATGAGCCCGGCGACGATCATCATCGTCATCGCCCTGATTGTCGTGACCGGGGGCGGAATCATCGGATTTTCAGTCTGGAAGGTGCTCAGGAAGGTCAGGGTCGCCAACTACGATCAGTTGATGCTCGCCTATACCCTGAAGACCGAGGACGAAACCGCGTTCGTCCAACTGACCCTTCCACAGGGCTGGAGACCGACCACCGGTCTGAACGCCATGGCCCGGGCGCAGGCCATCAATCCTCGAAGCAAGGCGTGTTTCATCATCATAACCGAGGAGATCTCCAAGTTTTCAAAGGAGGAGCAACGCACCATCTCATCCGTTCCGCTCAATGAAGTCAGCGATTACGCCGTTTCCAAAATAAAGGACACCTTCCAGTCAACCACCGTCGTCGACAAGGGAGCACTCACGCTCGGAGGTCACCCGGCCTATCGGCAGATCGTCGAGGTCACGTATCAGAACGAACACATGAAGATGAGCCATCTGGTCATCCGGGGCATCTACGGCCTCCACCAGATCGTGTTCTGGACGTCCGAGCAGGATTTCATCGAAACCCGTTCCCAGTTCGACAAGATTCTTGAAAATTTTCGCGAAGTCAGCGTCAGGAATTACAAATACGTCTACAAAATGGCTGAAATCGGAGAGTTCGGAGAAATCATCTTTCTTAGCGACAATCCAATCGAAGGCCCGACCGGTACCAGCGTCAAGGACGACGGTGAGGGCCGTGGCCGCATCGAAATCGACACCAATCGCAAATTCCTCGTCAATCGGCTGAAATTCACGATTCGGGAAGACGGGCTGGCCCAGGGCAAGAACTTCTGGCCGAAGGAAACGACGGCGGAAGGTCGCGTCATCGTCCGCCTCGACAAACTCGAGGAACCACCCCCCGAATAAACCGCCAACCATCGAACGCCTGTGGGAGACGACACGATGAACCAATGGGAAATCCTGATTCAGGGGAAGCGGTATACTGCCGACACCGAAACCATCCAGCAGTGGATTTTCGAAAACCGGATCAAGAAATTCGATCAGGTCCGCCGGAATGTCCATGACAACTGGTCATCCGCCGACAAGTTTCCCGAATTTCAGGAAGCGTTCAGCCGAATGATCAGCGCCAACCTGCCCCCGGCGCTTCAGCCTTCCCCGGAATTCACACCACCCATCTTCCAGCCGCCACAACCCACTCAGGCCCAATATCCCGCGCCCTACCAGCCCGGCGGGTTTCAGCCGCAGATGCCGTCCCGGCCCCTCCCGGTGTTCGCACCGCCGCCAGTGGCCCCATTCCCTGCCCCGGCACAGGTGCGTGGGCCGGGAACGTCGGGCCGCCCGTCCCCCAAAACCTCGATGGGCATCGGAACGTTTCTCGGAATTTCCTCCGGCGTGGTCATTCTGGTCGGGATGGCGGTGGCTGCCATCGCCTATTTCCTGCCTTCAAAGGCCGGGCATGGCCAGAAACCGATGGTGGTCACGAATTTTTGCGGTGCGAAGGGTGAAATCACCTGTGCCCAGATCACGGTCCCGACGGGGTGGATCAACGAAAAGAAGCTCAACAAAATCGCACAGATCCAGGTCGCCAACCGATTCCAGGACTCCTATGCCATCATCATATCCGAAGAAAAAGACCTGTATTCCGAACATCGTCCGGACAAAAAACTGGGCGAGCTGACCCTTTCCGAGTTCGCCGACCTGACGCTCCAGCCTTTCCGCAACACCAATAAAGACTTCAAGGTCATCAGCGAACAGGACACCACCGTCAACGGGATGAATGCCCATTTGAAAGAAGTGAGCTTTACATCCACCTCGAACGGATTTCGGGCGCGAATGCTCTTTTTCGTTGTGGGTGGCCGTCACCATCTGCACCGCCTCATCCTGTGGACGTCCGAAAGCCGGTTCAATCGACAACGCACAACGCTGGACGGCATTGCCAACACGTTCCGGGAAGTCTCACAGGAAGATTTCAAATACCGGCTCCTGGTGGTGGCTTCGACACCGACCGGCCCCAATCAATATTTTTTCGTCAGCAACCGCGAACCAATCCGGCACAATCTCGGTTCGGCAGCCGTTCGCCAGATGGCCTACGGAGACACCATTGAGCTGAAGGTTTCCGATCCCGTCAAACAGTCATTCAATGGTCGGGAATTTACGTTCGACCGAGAGGGACTGACCGGCTCAGGTCGATTCTGGTCGAGTGAAACCGATTCGATGTTTACAGTGATCAACCTCGACGACCTGCCCCAGCAATAAGAATGGACAGTCGGTCGATTGTTGAATAGTTCCCGACTTCGTGAATAATCGCCCGATTCGACGCTGGCACTCTGAATCCCAAAGGAATGAAGCCGTCACCGAGCGACCCGCCATCCAGGCCCGGTTGCTCCGCATGGCGGTTCGCACTGTGTGATGTCCAAACCCGGAACCTTCAAGATCTCGCTGACGATGCAGATTTTCATCGGCCTCGGTCTCGGCATCGTCGTCGGCTTTCTCATCCATCGCCTCGACGCCCATCCCGACACCAAGGAACAGGCCATCCAGTGGGTGCGCGTCCTGAGCCGCATCTTTCTGAACTGCATCAAGGTCATCATTGCGCCGCTCATCTTCTCGACGCTGGTGGTCGGCATCGCGGGCGCGGGCGGCACGAAGGAAGTCGGCCGCATCGGCCTCAAGGCGATCATCTACTTCGAAGTGGTCACCACGCTGGCGCTGTTCATCGGCCTCGGCGCGGTGAACCTCACCAAACCGGGCGTCGGGGTCAACCTCCCCCCCGAGCAGAGCGCGGAAGCGAAGGAAATCGCCGGGCGGGCCGCAAAAATCTCGGCCCAGGACCACATCGTCAACGTCTTTCCGTCCAACATCGTGAAGGCGATGACGGAAAACGATGTCCTCCAGATCGTCGCCTTCAGCCTCATGTTCGCGCTCGCCGTGTCGGCCATCGGCGAACGCGGGAAACCGGTGGTGGAGATCTGCGAATCCATTGCGCAGGGAATGTTCAAGTTCACGGAATACGTCATGATGTTCGCGCCCTACGGCGTGGGCGCGGCCATGGCCGTGACGGTCGGCAACAAGGGGCTTGAAGTATTAAAAAATCTGGCCCTGCTGATTCTCACGCTCTACGGCGCGCTGGCGGTCTTCATCACGGTCGTCCTGGTGCCGATTGCGCTGCTCGCGCGCGTCCCGCTCAAGCGGTTCATCCGGCTGGTTCGCGAACCGGTCCTGCTCGCGTTCACCACCACTTCGAGTGAATCGGCGCTGCCGAAAGCGCTCGAAAACATGGAGAAGCTCGGCGTGCCGCGCCGGATCGTGAGCTTCATCCTGCCGATGGGCTACAGCTTCAACCTCGACGGCTCGACGCTTTACCTCTCGCTCGCCGCGATGTTCGTCGCCCAGGCTGCGAACCATCCGCTCACCTTCGGACAACAGATTCAGATGCTCGTGATTCTGATGCTGACCACCAAGGGCATTGCCGCCGTCCCGCGCGCCTCGCTTGTCATCCTGTCGGGAACGCTCGTTCAGTTCGGGCTGCCCATCGAGGGTATCGCCCTCATTCTCGGCGTGGACGAACTGATGGACATGGCGCGCACCGCGACCAACGTGCTCGGCAACTGTCTGGCGACGGCGGTCGTCGCCCGGTGGGAAGGCGAATTCAACGACGCGGGCAATGAAGAAATCGCAGCCGCGTAAAGGACCGGTATGAATCGATTCCGTTTCGGGGTTTTGTCAATACTCTTCGTGGGGCTTTTGTTCGGGGCCAACATGCTGGCGTCGCCACTCCGTGATTCAAATCTCATCGCCGTCGGGACCACCATCCACATCAAGGATTTACCCGAAGGGCAGACCTGGGAGGGTCTGTGGCGGGAAACGGCCACACGTCAAAAGGCCGATCCCGACAAGACACCCTTTCTGCTCGTCAGGGATGACGAAACGACGCTGTGGCTTCAGGAAAAGGCGGGCGTCTGGGACGGTCCCTACAGCCTTCCCGAAGTCTTCGTCTCGGCCAACAGCCCGAAAACCATCTCCGCGTTCGACAAGGAGGGCGACCTCCTTCCGCCGCCCCTGAAAGCCGCCGACATCTCCGGCCAGTTCAACATTCAGGGGTCGCGCTTTTCCCTTGCCGAACCGGGTGTGGTGATTACCGGAAAGCTCACGATTCCCAAGGGTTCTCACGGCCCCGGCGGAACGTTCGCCATCCGGCTGCCCCAATTGAGAGTGAGATCCGCCGACTTCATTATCGTTCCATTGGCTGATCCGGCGGACCGCAAGGTGCGCTACCTTCTGTCCTTTCAGATCCGGGTCTCGGACGCCCGTCCGTAATCTTGCCCGCCCAGGAGTGACCGATGTTCAGCCGCGCCGAAGTCGAACATGCGCAGTCGGTGGTCTACGCCACCCTGCGCCCCACCCCTCAATTCGAATGGCCCCAGCTCAGCCGCCGCCTCGGCGCATCCGTCTGGGTCAAACATGAAAATCACCAACCCGTCGGCGCGTTCAAGATTCGCGGCGGGTTGAACTATTTCGACGTCCTGATGAAGCGCGTCCCGCGAGTGACGGGCGTCATCTCGGCCACGCGCGGCAACCACGGACAATCCATCGCGTTCGCCGCACGTCATCACGAAGTCGCGTCCACCATCGTCGTTCCCTACGGCAATTCCAGGGAAAAAAATCAGGCCATGACCGCCCTCGGCGCGGAACTGATCGAACATGGCACGGATTTCCAGGAATCCCGTGAATACGCGGCGCGTCTCGCCGAAGAACGCGGGCTCCACTTCGTGCCCTCATACCATCGCGATCTCGTCCTCGGGGTCATGACCTACTGGGTCGAATTCTTCGAGGCGGTCCAGCCGGACGTGGCGTTCGTTCCCGTCGGGATGGGATCGGGATTCTGCGCGGCGGCGGCGGCGCGGGAATTCTGCGGGGTAAAAACAAAGCTCATCGGTGTCGTCTCGTCGCACGCAACCGCCTATCGCGATTCCTACCTCGCGGGAAAAATCGTTGAAGCACCCGCAACCACGCACCTGGCCGACGGCATGGCCTGCCGCCTCCCCGACGCGGAGGCACTGGAAATCCTCCGGCGCGAAGCCGACGACGTCATCACCGTCACCGACGCCGAAGTTGCCGACGGAATGCGACTCCTGTTTTCGGCCACCCACAACGTCGCGGAAGGCGCGGGCGCGGCCTCGCTCGCGGCGGCGCTGACCCAATGCGACAAATGGTCCGGGAAAACCATCGGGACCACGCTCTGCGGCGGAAACGTTGATACTGAAACGTTCGCAAAGGTCTTGAACGGCGAGTATTGACCACTCAATCGAGCCACGGAAGATTGGGACATCGTGCCACTGGTTTGAAATTCGTCGCGTGTGCGACGCCAATACCGGTTGTCTCAATCTTTCATGGACTGATTCCGCCGGATCTGATTCCGCCGGCGCGACTCACACATTCCGATCTCGCCTTTCCGCTGAAAATACAAAAA
>JAAFHI010000563.1 GCA_013298335.1 Actinomycetota bacterium | reverse complement strand
GGCCTTTACCGGGGCCACGCAGGACAAAACCGGCGTCATCGGCCAGGCCAACGGCGGAAGCCTGCTGATGGACGAAATCGGCGAGATGCCGCTTGAACTCCAGCCGAAACTGCTGCGCGTGCTTCAGGAACGGGTGTATTACCGGGTCGGCGGCGAGAAACCGCTCGACGTCAACTTCCGGCTGATTTCGGCGACCAACCGCAATCCCCACGAGGCCGTGGCCAACGGCCACCTGCGCGAAGACCTGTTCTACCGGATCAACACCATCGAGATTCACGTTCCGCCGCTGCGCGAGCGCAGCGACGACATCCAGCGGCTGGCCGAGTTTTTCCTTCAGCATTTCGCCCGGAAATACAACCGGGGGGCGCTGCGGCTGTCGCGCGAAAGCTACGAAATCCTGTTTGCCCACCACTGGCCGGGCAATGTCCGGGAACTTCAGAACACGATGGAACGGGCGGTGCTGATGACGCGCGGCGAAACGGTCGAGGCGGACACGGTGTTGAACCGGGCCGTGACGTCGCAGCCGGCGGCACCGGCGGCGGTGGTTCCGCCGCTCCAGCCGCCCGCCGCGCCGGATACCACCTTCGAAGGACTGGTCCGGCAACTGGTCGCGCGCATTCCGGAAACGGACGCGGGCAGTCCCGCCCCGGATTTTCTCGATGAACTGGAGGCGGTGGTCGTGCGGGCGACGCTCGAACGCACGCGCGGCAACAAACAGGCCGCCGCGAACCTGCTCGGTCTGTATCGTCCGCGGCTCTACAGCCTGATCAAAAAGCACCTGGCGCTGGAAAGCGTGACTGAGGGCTGACGCGGCGAAGGGACTGAAGGGACGGCCGACGCCGGTCCGTATCGAGCCGGGGCCGCTTCAAAACGGGCAGCTCGATACCGACCGACGCCGGCGACCATAACGTTTCGAAACCTACTTGCTCCCACCGCTGGTCGCGTGACCGGCTTCCTTGCCCGCATCGGCGGCCTTGTGGGAAGTCGAGGCGTCGTCGTGTTTTCCGTCGTCATGTTTTGCTTCGACGGGCTTGGCCTCATCCTCGACTTTTACCGCCGGCTTTTCCGGAACGTCAGTGATTTTTTCCGGGACCGCGGGCGCCGGAGTCGCGGCGGCTTTCGGTTCTTCCTTGTGAGTACCCATTGGAATTCTCCTCATGAAATCGGATTGTTGAGGGTGACGATTTCGGGGATGTCGTAATAAATCCTCCCGAGGCCCCCGAAATCGCTCTCGGCCAACGTATGGCAATGCCCGTGCCACAACGCGAATCCGTCGAAGAAACCAAAAACCTTCATTTCATTGGCTTTACCGTCTGATCCGGGGTTTTCGGGAAAACCGTCCGACCGGCACTGTCCGATCCCGTGACAACCCGCCGTCCGAATTGCCGAAGCGGGTGCAGGGTTGCCGGACAGTCGCCCGAACCGACCGTTGAAGCCTCCTTGAACCAACCGGCTTCCGGTATCGCCGGATTCGCCTTTTGGAGCTGTCCCGGAACCGTACACCGCCGTACCGTTTACCGATTCCGGACCGTCCGAACCCGACACAACCGACTTCCCCGCATCGCCCCGAAACCGGCATTTGGCCGCTCAAACGATGTTCCGGCGCGACTGGTATGCGAGTTGCTTTCAAACAAGCGGAAACACCCGCTGGAACTCGCGAAGGCCCCCGACGGATCACCTTCGACGACCCCCACCACCAGGTTGAAACCAATTTTGCAGGATCGCGGAGAAACCGAATGTCGAAAGAAAATGCCGGTGTCGCCGTTTTAGGCACCCATACGGAAGCCGAAGCCGCCGTGAAGGAATTGCAGCGAGCGGGCTTCGATTTGAAGAAACTGTCCATCGTGGGCAAGGACTACCACACGGAGGAACACGTCGTCGGGTATTACAACACCGGCGACCGCATGAATTTCTGGGGCAAGCGCGGGGCTTTCTGGGGCGGGCTGTGGGGTCTGCTTTTCGGATCGGCCTTTTTCCTGATCCCCGGCGTCGGGCCGCTGGTCATCGCCGGACCGCTGGTTTCCGCCATCCTCGGCGCCCTGGAAGGCGCGATGGTGGTTGGCGGCCTGAGCGCGCTGGGGGCGGGGCTCTACAGCATCGGCATCCCCAAGGACAGCATTCTCGAATACGAGACCGCCATCAAAAGCGACAAGTTCGTGGTCGTGGTTCACGGCTCGGCGGACGAACTGATGAAGGCGAAGGAAGTTCTCGGCAACATCGACCACGAAGTGCGGCTGCATGCCTCAATGTGACCCGACCCCGACCCGTTCCACCCTGAAATGAGTTTCACCTTGAAAAAGCTCGACATCCAGAACACACCAATCCAACTGACGTTTCAGGCCAGTCTTGAAGGAATCCGTATCGGCACGGACCTTTCCGAAGGCGGATTCGGCAATACCCGCAACCTCGTGCTCGGATTCCTTCTGAACAACGGAAAACGACTCGACGCCAAAATCATCGAGGGGCATTCGTTCGGGTTCATCATCGTCGCCACCGAGAAGGAGAACGCCCGCCAGGCGGGGTTCATCCTGGAAGGCGATCCGGCCAGCATCGGCAAGCAGGAGACCGTCGGATACACGCTGAAACCGGACGAAGTCGCCATCCGGTTGAACTCGGGCAATATCGTCGGCGTGATCGTCGTCCGGGAACTGGTCTGAAAGCCCCAATCAGCGCCCAACTCAAACAAAAAATTCCGGTTACTGGTCAGCCGCCGCCGTTCGCCCTGCCCTCAAGGACAGGGCTATTCAAGAGCAAGCCTCGTGAACGAGGCTCAAACCAGAGTTCTCTCTTTCTGAGCCACGTTCGCGGGGCTTGAACGGAAATAGCCCTGTCCTTGAGGGCAGGGCGAACAACCGGGCTGAACAGTTACAAAGCCCGACCCGGTCGCGGAAACCTCCGCTGGCCGGGTCGGGCTTTTTTTACCGGATGAAACCGGGACGTCGAACGCGCCGAAACACTTTCAACGTCCGGAAACTACCAGTTCATTTCGAATTCGTAGTCATCCGCGCCGCCGTCATTGTCCTGAATCCGGACGACCGCCGTGTAGCCGTTGCTGCTCGTCGGCTGCTGGATCACGTCAACCGAACCGCGACCGTTCTTTTTGTTGATCGAAACGTTCATCGCGCGCCGGGGCAAGGGAGTTGAAAACGTGGCCTGGTCGCCGAAGGTAGCCTGACCGGACATGGTCTGCGTGCGGATGGTGCCGTTCTGGATGTAAATGTAGACGTCGGCGTCTACCCGACCGGTCCAGCGAACCATTCCGGTATTGCCCTGCGACCCACCGTTGTAACCACCGCCGTTGTAACCACCACCACCATATCCGCCGCCATTGTTGCCGTTGTTGGCGTTATACCCGTTGTTGCGCATCGCCTGCTGGATGTTCTGAAGGGTCTGCCGGATCTCGTTCGAGCGGCTGCCAGCGTAGGGCTGCCGTGAAAGGTAGTTCAACGCCTGAAGAAGATCACGGTCCGAGCGATTTTCCCGGGCCATCCGCTGGAACAGTTCCGCGTTCGCGCTGAATGACTGCGTCCGGTACAGTTTGTCCATGTTCAACTGCGTGGAATAGCGAATCTCCGATGCCCGTCCGCCGTATTCGCGATAGGCATCCTCCGCCTGCGCGCGGGCCAGCTCGACCAGTCGCTGAGTCTGGTTGTCGATCCGGTTTTCGTTGTTTCGGTAGCC
>JAAFHI010000122.1 GCA_013298335.1 Actinomycetota bacterium | reverse complement strand
CCCGGCGAGACCTTGCGGGCGGCGGTCACCCCGTCGCCTGACCGCGAAGGGGCGTTTGACGCGATGGTACTGGACCAGAATGGCGGCGTCCGGCTGGTCCTGCGGGGATACCGGACGGTCCGGCTGCCCGATCCGGTCGACGTTGAACACCTCGCCGGACTGAACGAAGTCGTGGTCTGAAGGCATTGCCGGTCGGGAAAACCGGGGGCGGTATGGTAGCGTGCCGCATCCGCCCGAATTTCCCGACCGGTTCTCCCGAATGGTTCACTTCCTGATTCAACACGAAGACGACGTTGCCGCGGGAAACGGCTGGCTCTCTCCGCGTGAACGGGAAACCCTGAAACGTTTTCGGGTTCCGAAACGGCTTTCCGACTGGCGGCGGGGCCGATGGACCGTCAAACAGGCCCTGCGCGCCTTTTTCGGCCTCGAATATCCCGCCGAGCGGTTTGAAATTCTCCCGAATTCGGAAGGCGCGCCGGAGCCCTACATCGACGGCCACCGGCTTCCGATGGGGCTGTCGCTCGCGCACAGCGGAAACCGGGCCCTCTGCGCCCTGACCGGCTCCGACATGCCAATCGGCTGCGATCTCGAACGCATCAAGCCGCGAATCCCCGAATTCATCGAGGATTACTTCACCGACGCCGAACTCTCCCACGTCCGCGGGCTGCCCCCCGAACGGCGCGACGAAGCCGTGACGCTCATCTGGAGCGCGAAGGAGAGCATCCTCAAACTGTTTCAGGTCGGATTGCGCGCCGACACCCGGACGGTCGGGGTCATCCTTCCGCCCGACGGATGTTTTTCCGACTGGCGCGACATCGGCATCGCCACATCGCTCGCCCCCGACCCCGTGACCGTCTGGAAGCGCATCGACCGGGGCATGGTTCTCACGGTCGCCGTTCCCGGCGTCCCCGGCGTCAAACCGACCGCCCTCCAACTGGAAACGCCCTGAAAACGTGCCTTTCCACCGGTGCATTCCCCATTTCGCACCTGAAAACCTCCATTACGCGGGTGCAAACCTTCATTTCACGAGTGAAAACCTCCGTTACGCGGGTGCAAACCTCCATTTCACAGGTGAAAACCTTCATTACCGACATGAAAAGCGTCATTTCACGCCTGAAAAGGCTCGCGGCGAAAGCGGCGGCGGGCGCGACGCCGACCGCGTAGAAGCGTGAGCGCGCGCGCGTTTCCTTGTCGCAAGAAAGAATGCCCGCGTCGTTTGAACGCGGGCATTCTCATTTTTCGAAGCAGTGCGCGCTGGAAGCGCGCGCTCCATTTACAGTTGAATCCGGCGCGCCTTGAGCACTTCGGGGATTTCGGCGAGTTTCGCCATCACGTCCTCGCTCGCGGTCGAGTCCACCTGAATCAGTGAAATCGCCGTGCCGCCCATTTCCTTGCGTCCGAGGTACAACCGCGCGATGTTGACGCTGTTTTCGCCGAGAACCGCGCAGATGCGTCCGAGCGTGCCGGGAATGTCGCGGTTCGTGCAGAGCAGCATGTTGCCCTTCGGAATCGCTTCGAGCGGGAAGCCGTTCACGCGGACGATCCGCAGGTCCTTTTCGCGGAAAATCGCGCCCGCCACGTCGCTTTCGCCCGAATCAGTCTCGGTCCAGATCGAAATCAGGCTCGCGAAATCCTTCGCCGAGCGGTTCTTCGATTCGGAAACCGAAATGCCGCGTTCTTCCGCGATCAGCGACGCATTGACGAAGTTGAGCCGGTTGCTCGTCCCGGTCATCAGGCCGACGAGAACCGCCTGCGTAATCGGACGCGTATCGAGATTCGCGACCGCGCCGCTGTATTCGATCATCACCCGCGTGACGTTGCTGCCGAACGCCTGTCCCTGGAACGAACCGAGCTTCTGGCCGAGTTCGACGTAGGGCTTGAGTTCCGTCAGCAGTTCCCCGCTCACCGACGGAGCGTTGACGGCGCCGAAAATCGCGCCGGTTGTGAAGAAATCCACCAACTGCTTCGCAATCGCGACCGCCACGTTGACCTGCGCCTCGGTCGTCGAGGCCCCGAGATGCGGCGTGTAGATGACGTTGTCGAGGCCGAGCAGCGGATGATCGGCGGGCGGTGGCTCCTGCTCGAACACGTCGAGCGCGGCCCCGGCGACCGTGCCGGCCTGAAGCGCCTCGGCCAGCGCGACCTCGTCGATGAGTCCGCCGCGGGCACAGTTCACGATGCGGACGCCCTTTTTCATCTTCGCAAAGGCGTCCTTGCCGACGATGTGGCGGGTTTCGGGCGTCAGCGGCGTATGAATCGAGATGAAATCCGAGCGGGCGAACAACTGGTCGAGCGAAACGAGTTCGATGCCGAGCTTGGCGGCGGCGTCCTTGGTCAGATAGGGATCGTACCCGATGGGGTGCATCCCGAACGCCGTGCCCCGGTTGGCGACGATGCCGCCGATGCGTCCGACGCCGAGTACGCCGAGGGTTTTGTCGTAGAGTTCGACCCCGGTGTACTTCTTGCGTTCCCACTTTCCGGCCTTGAGCGAATAGGTGCCCTGCGGAATGTTGCGGGCGAGCGCCATCATCAGCGCGAAGGCATGCTCGGCGGTCGTGACCGTGTTTCCACCGGGGGTGTTCATGACGACGATGCCGCGCTGGGTGGCGGCGGGAACGTCGATGTTGTCGACACCCGTGCCCGCGCGTCCGATGACCTTGAGGTTGTCGGCGGCGGCGATGACCTTCTCCGTCGGTTTCGTGTCGCTGCGGACGACGAGTCCGTGATAGGCGCCGATGATTGCCGTCAGTTCGTCTTCCTTGAGTTCGGGTTTGACGTCGAGTTCGATGTTTTCGGCAGCGCGCAGAATGGCGAGTCCGTCTTCCGCGAGGTTGCCGCAGACCAAAACCTTGTACTTCATTGTATTCAGACCTTGAAAAAGTGCGCGACGGACCAGCGGAGGAATCGGGCGGGCGTCGCAGGAATAAGGGCGGGGGGATGCGGTCCGCCCGGGCGGGCGAACCGTTTTACAACCACTTTTCCGAGTCTACGCAAAATACGGAAGACTTCGGAAGAACCAAATGTAGAGGCCGAGGAGAACCAGATAGATGGCGGTGAACATGCCGGCCATCGTCCAACTGAGGATGGTGGCGACAAGCGCCTTTCCGATGGGGGCCTTGAAAATGAACGCGAAGACGCCGACCTGCGCGAGCAGCATCAGCGGAATCGTGATGAACCACGGCACGGGCAGCACCAGCGCGAGCGCGAGCAGCGCGATGTCGATGCCCTTGGCGATGACCGACTGCTTGTAGGTCGCCTCGCGCACGCCGGTCGCGCGCACCGCGAAACGGTTCGACCAGATCGAGAACAGCGAATAAGTCACGTAAAAGGCGATGAGGTACATCCAGATGCGCGTCCACGGAATCGTCAGCCACGGAAGCACCCACTTCAGAAAGAGTTCAACCAGCCAGGTCCACATCGGTTCATCCTCCGAAAGTTCAATTCGAGTCGGAAAGTGATTCGGCGTCCCGCGTCGAACGCCACAACGGACCGCCCGCCACCAGCAACCACGCCGCGCCCAGCGAGTAGGCGGCGGTCACATCGCTCGCCCAGTGCGCGCCGAGATACATGCGTGACATGCCGACCAACCCCACCAGCATAGCGCAGACGGCCATAACCGTGGTACGCACCGCGCCCGCCGACAGTTTCGTCGCCGCGAACAGGAACAATCCGCCGTAAAACGCGGTGTAGAACATCACATGCCCGGAAGGAAAGCTGAATCCGCTCACCGCGTTGAAGACATGGACGTCGGCTTCGGTCGGTCGGGGCCGGTGAAAAATCAGTTTCAGCAACGCATTGAGCAGGAATTCGCCGACCGCCACCGTCAGCAGCGCCGTTCCCTCGCGCCGCCAGCCGGCTTTCGCCATGAGGGCACAGATCAGAACCACCGCGACGGACTGACCGACGACCGAATTTCCCGGCGCCGAGACGATGCCCATCGGAACCGTCAGAAACGGCATCCGCTGGAGCGCGCGGGTCACCGCTACATCGAAACCGAACGGCGACGGATGTCCGTTGACCGCCAGCGCGAGGGCGGCGGCCCCGATCGTCAGGACTCCGGCCACACCGTAGGCTCGTTTCATCGCAGCTTTTCCAGTTTCACCGCGCTTTCGATGAACTTCTTGATGCCGTAGCCGGGAAAGGCGATTTCGATCTTGTCGTCCTGCCGACGGACGACCAGCCCCGCGCCGTATTTTTCGTGGCGCACCTTGTCGCCGGTTTTGTACATGCCGCCACTGTCGCCCGCCGCGCTCGCGCGCTCGACGTACGGCTGCGGACGCCCGAACCGCTGCTGCTGAAAGGCTTCGCGCTTGCCGACGAACGGACGCGATCCGCCGCCGGAGTTCTGCGAGGCTCCGCCGCCCGACTGCGGCGCGGTCCGTTCGGCCATCCGTCGCCGGAGCGCCGCGCGCGAGTCGCATTCCTCGACCAGTTCGGCGGGAAGTTCGGCGAGAAACCGCGACGGATTGGTCGCGAACTCGTCGCCGTAGACGCGCCGTCGCTCGGAATGCGTGACGTACAACTGCTTTTTGGCCCGCGTGAGCGCCACGTAGCAGAGCCGCCGTTCCTCTTCGAGTTCCGCGCTGTCGTCCGCCGAACGCGAATGCGGAAAAAGCCCCTCTTCCATACCGACGACGAATACGAGGGGAAATTCGAGCCCCTTCGCGCTGTGGATGGTCATCAGGGTGAGCGGGGCGTCCTGTTTGAGCGCGTCGGTGTCGGCGACGAGCGCCGCGTGGTCGATGAAATCGCGCAGGCCCTCGCCGCGTTCCTCGGCTTCGACCGCCGCCGTGACGAGTTCCTCGAGGTTGAGCAGGCGGCTTTCGGCTTCCTCGGTGTTTTCATCGCGGAGCATCTTTTCGTAGCCCGAATGCTTGATGACGTGCTTGAGCAGCAGCGCGAGCGAGAGCGTTCCGACGTTTCCGGCAATCGCCTTCACCAGCCCCTCGAAGCCGGAAAGGGCGTTCCACGTCCGCTGGTTGACGGTTTTTTCCTCGATAATCTGCCCGAGCGCTTCCCATCGCGACAGCCCGGCGTTTTTCGCGCGCTCCGCGAGCAGGTCGAGCGTGGTCTTGCCGATACCGCGCGGCGGCGTGTTGACCACCCGCTCAAAGGCCATGTCGTCGTTGAGGTTCATCGCCAGTTTCAGATAGGCGATGACATCCTTGATTTCGGCCCGCTGGTAGAACGAAAAGCCGCCGACCAGTACGTATTGAAGATTGTGCCGCCGACAGGCTTCTTCAAAGAGTCGCGACTGGGCGTTGGTGCGATAGAGCACCGCCGCCTGCGCTTCCGGAAGGGTTTTGCCCATCTGCCAGCGCTTGACCTCGCGAACGACGAAGTCGGATTCCTCCTCGGCGGCCTCGGCGACGAACAGCCGGACCTTTTCGCCGCGCGCGTTGCTCGTGACGAGGTCCTTTTCACGGCGCTGCTTGTTGTTTTTGATGACCGAGTTGGCCGAATCGAGGATGGTTTTCGTCGAGCGGTAGTTTTCGTCGAGCACGACGGTCTTCGCGCCGGGGTAGTGCTTTTCGAAATCGAGGATGTTCTGGATGTCCGCCGCGCGGAACTTGTAGATGGACTGGTCCGGGTCGCCGACCACGCAGAGGTTCTTGTGGTTCTGGGTGAGCAGCCGGATGAGGTTGAACTGCGGCGGGTTGGTGTCTTGATACTCGTCGATGAGGATGTGCGTGAAGCGGTTGTTGTAGTAGTCCGCGATGTCGGGAAAGCCCTTCAGCAACCGGACGGTTTTCAGCAGCAGATCATCGAAATCGAGCGCGTTGGCCGCCGCCATGCGTTCTTCATACAACTTGAACACCCGCGCCGTGGTCGCCCGCTTGACGTCCGACGTCTGGAGCAGGTCTTCCGGGGCAAACCCGCGGTTCTTCGCGCCGCTGATGCCGAACTGGATGGTGCGCGGCGGAAAGGTCTTGTCGTCGATGTGGAGGTCCTTCATGCACGATTTCACGACCTTGCCCTGCTCGTCGGTGTCGTAAATCGTGAAATCCCGCGTATAGCTGCCGCCGAAACGGTCCAGATGCCGCCGCAGGACGCGGACGCAGAAGCTGTGGAAGGTCGAGACGAACAGTTCGCCCCGTCGCCGGTCGGGCGGAATCAGGTGATTGACCCGCTCCTTCATCTCGGCAGCGGCCTTGTTGGTAAAGGTCACGGCCAGAATGTTGTCCGGTCGGACGCCGCATTCCTCGACGAGATAGGCGATGCGGTAGGTAATCACCCGGGTTTTACCGGACCCGGCCCCGGCGAGCACCAGCACCGGCCCGGTGGTCGTGGTCACCGCCTCCTGCTGGGCGGGATTCAGCGTCTGAAGGAAATCCATTCCGTTTCGTTTCCGTTCTTTATTGTTTTAAAGCCACGGATGACACGGATTTCACGGATTCTGAAAAAAATGAATCCGTGAAATCCGTGTCATCCGTGGCGAAAAATACTATTCGGCGACCGTGACCGTCAGCCGGAATCCGCTGGCTCCGACCACCCGGACCGAAACGCCCGGCGCGATGTGTCCGACGGCTTTCGCGGGCCAGACTTCGCCGCCGACGCAGACGAATCCGTCGGGCGCGAGCGCGGTCTCGGTCAGTCCGACCGCGCCGAGCGCGAAGCCGACGCCGGTTTCGCGTTTCCGCCGCCGGGCGCCGGTCCAGAGCCGGAGGGCTCTAATAACGAAGGAAAACGTCTTCATCGAGTTTGGCGAGACGATACCGGACTTCGCGGAGTTCGATTTCCTGCTTGAACTTGCCGTCTTCGTACAACACCTTGCGCATCGGCACGAGAACGTTCTGGACGGCTCGGAAGTCGTAGAAGGATTCGCGGAACTTGATGATCTTTTCCTTCCCCGGTTCATCCCCCGACTCTTTCAGTTCGTATTCGAGGTGCAGGATGCGGTAGGTCTTGCTGCTGACGAAATAGCGGGTCTTCGAGCCGTCGGGCCGGGTCAGTTCGAGAATGTAGGTGTCGATGCCGGTGATTTTTTCTGCGCCGACCTTTTCGACCTTCGAACCGTCCTCGCGAAAGCGGAGGAGCGACATGTAGTCATTGATCAGCGACGCCCGAAAACTCGCGTCGGCCTGCGGCGTCAGGGCAATCGGCCTCCGGTTCTGCGTCGCCCAGCCGGTGAAGCCGTTGAAGCCGAACGCCAGTTCCTGCGGTTCGCCGCCCTGCGGATCGGGCAGTTCGACCTCGATGCGGACGTTGTCGCGATCCGAGGTCTCGCGGCGAAGGAACTGCTGCTTGAACTTTCCCTCGATGGGCGGGCGGTCTTCCCCGTTGGCGATGCGGATGAAGCCTTCTTCGCGGGCATTGGTGCAGACATACTCGATAACCGGACGGCTGCCGTAGGCCAGCAGCACGACCTCGGCCAGCAATTCGCCGTTCCAGGTCTCGGGCTTGCCGAGTTTTTTCGGCTTCTCCGCCTTCGGAACCTGATCAATCGCCTTCGGGTCCTGAGGTTTGGATTTCTTGTCGTCCTTCGGCTCCGCCTTCTTGGCGTCCTGCGGCTTGGTTTCAGGCTTGGGCGCGCCGGGCTGCCCATCCTGTCCGCGCGCCGCCGACACCGTGGCGAGTCCCGTCGAAAACAGACCGGCGCAGGCCAGCCCAATCACCGCGAACCGGAAGATGGTCCCGGTCTGCCGAAAAAAACCGACTCTCATCGTGCGTAATCCTCTTTCAGGAACGATTTTTTGAATCGCGAAACCCGAACCATATACATCCGACCTCGCGAGCGGAAGTAAAAATCGGACGGTTCGGAACGCTTTCGGGGGTTCGA
>JAAFHI010000939.1 GCA_013298335.1 Actinomycetota bacterium | reverse complement strand
TTCGGTCGTCGCGCCCTTCTTGATGTTCTTCAGAATCTGGTCATCGCCCGATTCGAACCCGACGATCATGAGCCGGCAGCCGGCTTCCTTCATCGCCTTGAGCGTTTCGTAGTCGGCGTGGACACGCGACGTGCAGGACCAGGTCTTCTTCAGCGGCTTGAGCTTTTCGCAGACTTCGATGGTACGCGACTTCTTGTAGGAGAAGGTGTCGTCGTCGAAGAAGATTTCCTTCAGGTCGGGGAACAGTTCCCACGCCTTCGCGAACTCCTTCGCCACGTCGTCCGCCGAACGCGTCCGCCACGGATGGCCGGAAATCGTCTGCGGCCACATGCAGAAGGTGCAGAGCGCCGGGCAGCCGCGCGACGAGTAGAACGAAATGTACGGATTGAGCAGAAACGGAACGTTGTATTTCTTGTAGTCGAGGTCGCGGGCGTAGATTTCCGAAGCCCACGGCAGCGCGTCGAGGTCGTGAATCGGGGGCCGGTCGGCGGTGCGGACGTAGGTCCCGTTTTCATCGAGGTAGCAGACGCCCGCGATCTCCGCGAGGGGCTTGCCGGTGGCGAACTCGGTCACCGTGTAGTCGAATTCCTTGATGGTGACGAAGTCGATGACACCCACGGCCATCCGGAGCGTCTCCTCGGGGCGCACCGTGACGTGCGGGCCGACGAAGGCGATCTTGATGGACGGATTTTGAGCTTTGAACATTTCCGCCATCTTAATATCGTTGTGGATGCCGGGCGCGCTCGTGAAAAGGACAACGAAATCGTAATCCTTCGCAATCTCAAGCGTCTCCTTGACGCCGATGCCGTGCGGCGGCGCGTCGAGGAGACGGGCCTGCGGGATCATCTTGGCGGGGTACGCGAGCCAGACCGGATACCAGTAGGATGCGATTTCACGGGTGGCGGGCCAACGCGAACTGGCGCCGCCGTCAAAACCCTCAAACGATGGCGGGTTCAACAACAATGTTCTCAAACTCATTCGATTCCTCTCTCGCCCGTCGGCGAATCACACTCGGTATCCTGACGGGATTGATAATGACGATTTTCTGTATGAAACAGAGTCCTGCGGCGGCGCAGTCCGCGCCCCATTCGCCCCGCGACCTTGTCGTCGCGATGCGCAAAGCCTTCGTACAACTGGATGATTATCAATGCGTGCTCGTGGAGCAGAACCTGCTGAAACCCGACGAACGCTCCGAAAGCACCTTTGTCTTCAAAAAACCCAAACTGCTTCGCCTTGACGGGACCGCCGGGCGCTCGAAAGGCGCTCAGGTCATTCTCGACGCCAGGGGCAAACCGCACCTTCGCAAAAACGGAATCTCGATTCCGACCTTTTTCGCCAAAGACGACCTGCGGGACTTCGCCGCGAGCGACTTCGGCAGCCTGATCGCCACGATGGAAGCCGCCGTCGAAACTGGCAAGGCCACCGTCACCGAGGGCCCGGACGGCCTGATCGAACTCAAATTCGAACAGGACCGCCGCACCAGAATCTATCGGATCGACCCGAAAACGATGCTCCCGGTCCTGCTGACCGAAACCGAAAAGGGCAAACCTGTTTCAAAAACCGAGTGGCGCGACCTCAAAATCAACGTCGGCCTGAAGGCGGAACTGTTCAAACCGTGAGGGAGAGCAGTTAGTGGTTAGCGGTTAGCAGTTAGTAAGAATCAAAGTCCGAAAGACTAACTACTAACTGCTAACCACTAGCTGCTGCCCTACATTCCCACCGACCAGGCCGCGAGCTTGAGCTTGCCGGGAAGCGTCTTCATCGCCTCCGTCACGGCGCTGTGCTCGGAGCCGCTGTGCATCTTGCAGTTCTTGCAGCGGCGGTCTTCGCGGCTTTCCCAGTAATCCCAGTCGGTCTTGGTCCAGAATTCGTTGAAATCCTGAAAGTAGCCCTCGCCTTCGACGAGATAGCACGGGGCCTTCCAGCCTTTCGGCGTGTAGTTGACCGTGGACCACGGCGCGCAGGGCAGTTCGACCATCCCGGCGGCGAATTCCAGGAATTTGGGCGTCGCGTTGATCTTGTACTTGGGCGCGAAGGAACGGATCGCCTTGAACTTCTCGTGAATCTGGTCCTTCTTGAGGAAGATGTCGCGTTCCTGAAGCACGCTCTCGTATTCGTAGCCGGGCGAAATCAGGATGCCGTTGGCCTTGAGTTCGTTGACGAGCTTGCACAGCTCCTCGACTTCCTCGACCCGGGTTTCCTTGTAGACCGTCGTGTTGAGATAGACGTGGTAGCCGAGCTGTTTGCCCTTCTTGATGGCTTCCACGGCCTTGTCGAAGACGCCCTTGCGGTCGGTCACGTAGTCGTGCGTCTCGCGCATTCCGTCGAGGTGGACCATGATGAGGAAACGGTCGCTCGGCGGAATCAC
>JAAFHI010000999.1 GCA_013298335.1 Actinomycetota bacterium | reverse complement strand
GTATCGTCTGAGCGTTTAGCGTTTGAAAATATTCTCTTAACCTATTTGTTAGGAGAACTTCTTCAAACGCTCCTGACACAAATCAAAGCGTTTGAAGAAGTTCTCTGAACCCCAGGAGGAAGTGAATTTCTTCAAACTCCTTCCTTCGTCATTCTTGTTCGCGCGACGCGCCAGCGAGAGGCGTGGGGTTGCGGGGATGCGAATGCCAGCGCCCGTCGCTCGCGGGCGAACACAGCGGCCCCTCCGGGGCGGTGAGATTCTTCCCTCGTCATCGTTCTGGGGTTTTCGGCACCGGAGATGCCCGCAACCGTAGCCAGGGGCGGAGAGCACCTTGGATCGTGCGTTTGCGTTCAACCAGGGCTGTTCAGAGAGTGAAGACAGGCAAGTTTTCACCGCCGAGGGCACAGGAGGGCACGAGTGAAGCTCGGAGGAAAATGCGGGGTGTTCTTGGCTTTTCTCCCGTGCTCCCGCGTGCCCTCGGCGGTGAATCCCTCTTCAAATTCAATCTCGGAGCAGCCCTGACGTTCAACGGGTCCGCTGTCATTTCCGACCGCCGTGCCTTACAATCATTTCGATAACACTTCGACCCAATGACGACGCACCCGGAGTTCCCGCGTGACCACTGGCGTTGTTTGCCCCCACTGCGAAACTCGTTTTCAACTCAGCCGGGACTTACTCGGCAAGTCTATCCGGTGCCCGAACCGGGACTGCGACGAAGTGTTTGAAGTCGTCGATGCCGACGCGGCTCTCGTGCCGCCCGTGCCGGCCGAACCCGTTACGAATACGCTGAGTGTCGATCCGCTGTTCGATTTTCTCAAGCCGGCCAACTCCCACACCGCCGACGTTTCGGAATTGCTGATCGTGCTGGACGGTCAATCGGAGGTCCAACCGCGCATCGCCGAAACGCTGGAGCATCGGCGGGTTATCGATGCGGAAGTGGTTCCGCCGGACGGCCCGCCCCTGGCGAAAGTGGTCGCGGCACCCGTCCGGCCCAACCCGTCGCCGTCGGTCGCACCGCTCGCGCCGAAGCCGGCCAAACCGCTACCGCCCGTGGCGAAAAGCCTGCCGGCTCCGAAGGAAGTCGATTGGGCGAGTGCCGAACCGCCGGCGGGGTTGGTCGAGAGGCCGCGCGGTGGTGCCACGCCGATTCGATCTTCGGAACCGGACGACGAGTTGCCGATCCGCACCCGGCCGAAGAAGAAAGGCGGCGTCTCCAAACTCGTGTTCTGGGGGCTGGTCGCGGTATTGCTCGGCGTCGTCGGCGGCACGATCTACACGCTTTTCCTACGCGAGGCGGCCTCGGAAAAGCAGCGGGCCGACGAGGCCGAGGGGCTGTTCAACGAAGGAAAGTTCGGCGACTCCAACAAGCGATTCGAGGAACTGCTAACGGATTACCCGTCCAGCGAGTCCGCGGACAAGTACCGCTTCCTGTCTCGGTTTTCCGCCGCACAAAGCAGCATCGGCTCGATGGCAACGCGCGACGATCCGGACCCCGCGCGGAAACTGTTCGCGCAGTTCACCGCCGATTTCGCCGAGTCGCCGTGGGTGAAGCCAAAGGACGGCTACGGCGCTATGGTGGATCAGGCCGGCCAGAAGCTCGTGTCGAGTTACCACGACCACGCGGAGGAGCGTATCAAGGAGTTCCGCAAAGATCGGGCGAAGTCGAACGAGCCGCTGAACGTGGCCGAGAGGTCGGTCTCGAGCGGGCTGGCGTTGCTGACTTCGCTCGACCGCTATCGCGACCCCGCGACGTCCGCCCCCGATTCGTTGCGGGCCAAGTTCGCCACGGTGACGGGGGAAATCACGAAGGAACGCAATCGCCTGGCCACACTCGCCCCATGGCGGAACCTGGCTAACGACCCGACCGAAGAGCGAATCGAAGCGTTCGAGACCGCGATGCAGACGGCCGGCCTGGCGAAGGACGCCGAGGTCCAGCGCCTCGCCGAGGACGCGCGAGTTGCCATTCGCAAGTCCATCGCCTTCACCCCGAACGAGGAACCGGCCCGGCGTGGGGCCACCGATCCCGGAACGGTCGCGTTCGTCGCCCCGTTCGTGCAGTCGTCTCCGGAACCGAAGGCCGTGGCCGATGGCCGGGACACCGAGACGCTCCATGTCGTGAATCGCGGCGTGCTGTACGCGCTGGACTGGCACGATGGCCAACTTCGCTGGGCGGCTCGCGTCGGGGCCACAAGTGAACTGCGACCGCCCGAACCGCTCGCGGTCCAGTTGGG
>JAAFHI010000641.1 GCA_013298335.1 Actinomycetota bacterium | reverse complement strand
GTGTGCCGGTCCGGGGGAGGCCGCCGTTTGATTGGGCGCGATAGGTCACCGTTCCAGTGCCGATGCCGGTTGCTCCGGACTGGATCGTGATCCAGGGAACAGTGCTGGAGGCGGCCCATTCGCAGGTCGGTCCGGATGGCGTGACGGTCACGGTTCCGGTCCCGCCGTTCCCCGCAAGCTGGAGTGACGTGGGCGCCGTCGAGTATGTGCATCCGCACCCGCCCGCCCCGGTGTTGCAGAGACTTGAAGGAAGGGTGAGATCGATCCGCTGGCCGTCGGTCAGAATCTGTTGTCGGAAAGAAATCAGGGTGAAGGACTGCCCGGTGGACCGCGCCTGGACGCCAATGGATGCAGCCGAACCCTGGGGAAACCCGGTCGGAGGGCCGGTCAGCGCGTAGACATAGGAAAATCCGGTCGTGCCTTCCGTCAGCACGACCGCGAAGTCCGTGTTGATCGTCGTGCCGACATCATCAAAAATCTCGCCGCGCCATTCGATCCAGAGCTGTCGGTTCGGAGCCGTTCCGGTCGTCGTCGTGAAGATGCCGCCGCCGGTGACGGCGGTCGGGCGCATGTCGAGATCGGCCCAGTACGGAAACAGGATCGGGGTGCTCGTCGGGAGCTGAAGGGAAGCTCCCGGCGTCGGAAATCCGCTGTTCTGCGACGCGGTACGACCGCTTCCGTTGATTCTCAGGTTGCCGTTGGTATCGGCCGTGAGCGACGTCACCGGCGTGTCGTAAACGAAGCTCCTGAATCCCGCCGGAAGGGGAATCGCAACCAGGACGTCGTCATCCTGACTGCCCGGAATCAGAACGCCTCCGCCCGGAATCGTTCCGGTGGTGCTGGCAAACTGGTAATTGACGCCGGGCTGGCCAATCGGCAGATCGAAGGGAAACGTCACTGTGCCGGCGGCGGTGGTGACGTTCAGGGTGAACGACACGTATCCTCCGCAGGTCGCCGTCAGTCCGGTACTGATTTGAAAGGCGGTCGTATTGCCGCCGGTGCCGCCGGCGGAGATGTCGGCGTAACCGGACGTGCCCTGAATGATTCCGACACCCGCCGTGTTGGTCGACAGGGTCGCCGTGATCCCGGTGGCGGTTGCCACGCCGGTGTTCCGGAGGGTGATCGTCAGGGTATTGCACTCGTTCGGTTCCAGGATTCCGTTGCCGGTTGTGATGGTGGCACCGCCGAAGCCGAGATTCGCCCGCGGGGTGGCGGCGGCGGCCTGGGCGGCCTGGAAAGCCTGAAGAATCCCGGATCCCGAATTCCGGTCAAAACCCGGACTCATGATGTCGAGCGCCGTGCTCGTCAGGATCGTTCTGACCTGTGCGGCCGTGGCGCCCGGGCCAAGCGCCTGTTTGACCAGTGCGGCGATGGCCCCGGCGTGCGGGGCGGCCGCCGACGTTCCGTAGAACGGATTCAATCCGACATTGAGCGGGAAGGTCGTTTCCACCCCGTCCGCCGCGGTGATGTCGGGTTTCTGGAGAACCTGCCCCCCGCTGGCCAGAAAATTGCCCGGTGTAAGCGGTGTGTTGTCGGCAGTGAAAAAGACGCGCCGGAATCCGTCCGAGCTGAATTCCTCGACCTGATTGGTTGAAACGAAAGGATTTGGAAAAGGGCCGGCTGGAACGATGTCTCCGATCGGGAGCGCCGCCGGCGTGGCCGCCACGCCGAAGCCGTTCTCCGCGGCGGCGTGCCCCCGCGTATGCCCCGCCGTTGCAATCTGAAGTCGCCCGCGGACGGCGGCGAAACTCAGAAACCGCGCCGCCGCACCCGACTTTCTGATCACGACCACGCGGGAACCCGCCGGGACCGAGCGGGCAATGAATTCAACGGGGTCCTGGGTGCCGTTCTGAAGGTTGGTGCTTGAGGCCACCACGGTGTTCAGTGCCTGGTTGAGTACGAAGAGATCGTAGTCGTTGGTCGAGCCGCCCATCGGGTCGGCCCAGTGCAGGACCGGCACCCCGACACTGAGCAGGTCGTTCCACTGACTTCCGCCCTGACCCGGGTTCCAGTTCAGCACTTCCGCGGGCACGCTCTGGCCGGGAATGGTCAGCGTGCCGCCGGAGGTGAAATCCCCCTCCCAGGCACCGCCTCGGCCCTGGGTGAGATTGCCCAGATTTCCGGCGGCGGAAAAATAGAGCCTTCCCTGCGAGGTGACCGTATTGACCGCTTCCTGGATGATTCCCATGTTGTTTGGGGACGTCACCGATTGGGTCTGGCCTTTGTGCAACGGGGTTTCAACCAGGTAGAACACGTCGTCAATGACGATGTCGCATCCGCCGGGAACGATCGTTCCGGTGACGGGCGCTCCCCGAAACGTCTGCACGCCGGAAAGCGCGCAGATGTTGTTGGCAAAGTCTTCGGGACCGTTGGCGCCGGTGGCGAACCACAGTTCGGCGCCGGGTGCGAGATCATGGACGATCTGGAGCATCGCGCGTCCCTCGTCGCTTCCGGTGCCGTCGCCCAGATCTCCCTGTCCGGCAAACTGAACGGGCCGGGTGTATCCGTTCGGATTGCCGGGGCCGGGAAGGTCGCCGCTCAGGATGTCGTTCCCGGCCCCGACCCGGTTGTCGAAACTGTCCGAAATGACCCCGATTTTGATGCCCGTCCCGTCGATGCCGAAGGTGGCGCGGACGGCGTTGGCGCGGTGGGTGACGTCCCCCTGGGAATTCCGGTTTCCGATAAAGGGCGCCGGGAGCACAGCGTCGGGTTGTTCCTTTTTGGAAGCCGTGGATGTCGCGCCAGCGTTCCGGACCGTGGCGGCGAGGCGTTCGCGAAACGCGGCGATGCGGGCGGCTGATCGTTCCGCCTCAGTCGGGCCGGCGGGCGGCGCTTCCGGTTTGCCCGGCGATGGCGCCTGCTGGGTGAACATCGGCGAAGGCGGGGTGATGAACCGGATGAAGGGGTTTTCCGCAAGCGGTTCCAGGGCTTCGATGGGAAGCCGCGCCCGGACACCGTTTCCGGCTTTCGAAACCCGTTCCACCGAGCCGCCGGATTTCAATACCGCCGCTTCGGTGGCGGTGAGGTCGGTGGTCCGAATATCGACCCGGTACAGCCCGCTTTCGTCAGGCGAAGCCCCCACGAGCAGGTCCGGCACGCCTTCGGCGATGGCGACTCCCCGTTTCATCCGGGCGGCGAAAAGAAGCTGCGAGTCGATTTTCGACTGGGCGGACGAGCGCGACGTTTTCTCGACCAGAAGGGAACGGATCTGCGACCGTACCACTTCCGAAAGCTGAGCGGTCTCCGGCGCGGTTCCGGAACGGTCGGCCTCGACGGTCAATCCTGTACCTGACAGCAATCCTCCGACGCCTGCAAGGAACAGGGTGAGAAGGA
>JAAFHI010000046.1 GCA_013298335.1 Actinomycetota bacterium | reverse complement strand
CTCTGGACGAAAAAGGTTTCGCGGATCGTGCTGACCCGACCGGCGGTCGAAGCCGGGGAAAAACTCGGCTTTCTGCCCGGCGACCTTCAGGACAAGGTCGATCCCTATCTGCGGCCACTGTATGACGCCCTCTTCGATCTCGCCGATCCCGACAAGATCGGAAAGATGCTCGAAAAGCGGATCATCGAAATCGCCCCGCTGGCGTTCATGCGGGGCCGGACTTTATCGGATGCCTTTATTATCCTAGACGAGGCGCAGAACACCACGTCCGAGCAGATGAAAATGTTCCTCACGCGCATCGGGCACAACTCGCGCGCGGCGATTACCGGCGACGCGACGCAGATCGACCTGCCGAACGGACGGGTGTCGGGTCTCATCGAGGCGCAGCGCATTCTCGAAGACATCGAGGGCATCGACATCATTCACTTCACGGCCCGCGACGTGGTCCGGCACCGGCTGGTGCAACTCATCGTTCAGGCATACGAACGGGCGGGACAACCACCCCCCGGAGTGTAAGGTTTCATCCGGTCGCGGCGCACGCCTATCCATATATTCCGGGCGTGCGCCCGATTTTTCGACGGATGACTTTCTTGCCATGACCCAGACTCAGTTTGAGGCGAAGGTTCGCCAACTGGAAATCTTCGCCCGTGAAAATCCCGGTGCCTACCGGGTTCGGGTCGTCCTGCTGGCGGCTCTCGGATACGGCTTCATCGCCGGAATCATCCTCGCCATTGTCGGACTCCTGGCCACGCTGCTGTTTTTTACCCGCGGGGCAATCGTGCTCCTGGCAAAGCTGGCCATTCCGCTGGTGCTCTTCATTGGCTTTCTCTGTCGGCTGCTCTGGGTGAAGCTTCCCGTACCGCAAGGTCGGGAACTGACCCGTCGTCAGGCGCCCAAGTTTTTCGATTTCCTGCGGGAAGCCGAGGAAAAGCTGGAATCGCCGCGCGTTCATCGCGTCCTGCTCGACAATGATTTCAATGCCGGCATCGTTCAGATTCCGAAACTGGGGATTCTCGGCTGGACCACCAACTATCTCGTCATCGGGCTTCCCCTGCTTCATGCCCTGTCACAAGACCATTTCAAGGCCGTTCTGGCGCATGAACTCGGACACATCTCGGGCAATCACGGCGGGTTCACCGCCTGGATCTACCGGCTTCGCACGACCTGGGGGGCGCTCCAGTACCACGTCGAGGAAGAGGATCGCTTCGGATACGGCCTGTTCCGGCGGTTTCTGAACTGGTATGCCCCGATGTTCAACGCCTATACCTTTGTCCTCGCCCGGATGCAGGAATACGAAGCGGATCGGGCGGCGGCGGATATGGTGGGGAAACTTCCGGCTTCCGAAGCCCTGATTGAAACCGCCATCAAGGCGCCGTTTTACGAAGACGCCTACTGGTCTGAAGTTCTCAAGAAGGCGGATGACATTCCGCACCCCGTGGGAGGGGTCTTTTCCGGCATGAACGTGGCGTACCAGCACTGGATTACGTCCGAACGAATTTCCCGATCCCTTGAATCGGCGCTGATGGCCGAAACCGGATACGCCGATACGCATCCCTGTCTGACCGACCGGCTGGTGGCTCTCGGATATGTGCCGGAATCGTTCCGTCAGGCCGAGGAACGGCGCGTGGACTATGTTCCGCCGACCGTGAAGTTCAGCGCCGGAGAGGCGTTTCTCGGCCCGATTCTGAATTCGCAGTTGAATTTTTTCGATACCGAATGGCAGCGAAACATTCAGCCCCGCTGGCAGGAACGCTACCAGTATGCCGCCGAGGCCAAAGTCGATCTGAAACGACTCGAAGCCCTCGATCGGGAATCTCTCGGGGATGAAGATCTGTTCAAGCTGGCTTCGCTGACCATCGAGTTTCGAACCGCCGAGGAAATCGAGCCGGTGCTGCGCGACGTGCTCTCCCGCCACCCCGATCAGGCCAATGCGAATTTTCATCTGGGTCTGATTCTGCTGGAACGCAAGGACGATGCGGGCGTGGCGCATCTTGAAAAGGCAATGAAGGCCGACTCCGAAGCGACGATGGACGTCTGCCGGACCCTTTTCGGGTATTTCATGGAGCAGGGCAGGGAGGTCGAAGCCGAGACCTATCGGCTGCGCGCGCGCCGCCACCAGGACCTGCTCAATCTGGCGGCGCGGGAACGCCGCGAGATGACCCAGGAAGACGAACTTTCGGCGCACCGCCTCGATCCGGCGACGCTTTCCCCGCTGTACCGGCAGTTTGCTGCCATCGAAGGCATCCGGACCATCCGACTAGCGCGCAAGGATGTGCGCTACCTGCCGGAATATCCGCTGTTCATTCTGGGAATCGAACCCGACATCTCCTGGTTTCACCTCAACCGCTCGGCCTCCGAAACGCGGGTTCTTTCACTGGTGGCGGATACTGTCGAATATCCTTTCCGGGTTCTCATCTACATCCTGAACGACGAGTCCCGCTGGCTCTCCGAAAAATTCCGGTTCATTTCGGATTCGGTCATTTACACCAAACCGTAACCTGCCTTGCGCGCGCAAAAACGCCCGCCGCAGGAACGGGCGGGCGCGAGTCCGGTCAGGAACTTTTTACCGATTTACGAGGCATCCCAATCCGGGCCGCCGCCCGGAAACTCGACGCCGGTGAGGTAGCCGCGATGGGCGCGGGCGATGGAACGAATCACGGCTTCCGAACGCCACTTTCCGCTCGCGGCGCGAATTGAAATCGTCGAGGGAATGGGCATGGACCGTTTCAGGCAGAGACACGCCCCCGATTTGCTGACGTCTTCGGTGACGACTTCGTCCTCAAACGATTCGCCGTTCAGATCGACGCCGGTCACCAGCACCTTGACGGCAAGGCCGCGGCGCGGTTCACGCCGGATTTTTTCCCACTTGATCTGGGTCTGCGACACGGTTTCGCCGGAAGGCGGACTACCAGCCAGCGAACCGGTCGCGGTGTAAACGATCGCCGCCGTACCCGATTCCTTGAGGGCTTCGATCTGGGTCTGGCTGTCATCAGTGACATTCCACACGACCTGATAGACCTGCACCGCCTCCAGCTTGCCTTTCACCTTGAGATCTCCCATCGGGAGAATGGCGAATTCTTTTTCTTCGGGCAGACGCGCTTCGTCTTTCTCAAGTAACGACTGAATGGCCCGGTAGGTGTTTTCACCGAGCAGAATCTGTCCGGGCTTGGCATTGGATTCGAGCCGGGCGGCGAGATTCACGTTGTCGCCGATGACGGTGTAGTCGGTTCGGAGCTTCGAGCCGATGTAACCGGCGGTGACTTCGCCGGTGTTGATGCCGATACCGACGCTGATCGGGTCGATTCCCTGCGATTTCAGGTCTTCGTTGACGCTGTGGACGACGTCCTGCAAGGCGATTGCGGCCTGAACCGCGTTGATCGGGTCGCGTTCGCTCGGCTTGGGCGCGCCGAACAGCGCCATGATGCCGTCGCCGATGAACTTGTCGAGCGACCCCTGGTGGTTGAAGATCGCCTGGGCCGCGCGTTCGAAGTAGGTATTCAGCAACTCGACGATTTCCTGCGGCTTTTTGCGTTCGGAAAGGGTCGTGAAGCCGCGGATATCGGCGAACATGATCGTCACGACCTGATTGATGCCGCCAAGCTGGAGGCTGTCGGGGTCGGCCATGATCTGGTCCACGACGTGTTGCGGAAGGAACCGGCGGTAGGCCGCGCGGGCTTCGGCGTCGTGGAGCAGTTTTTCGTGAGCGAGGATGTTTTCAAGCGTGAGCGCGACGTTCGAGGCGACGACCGTGAGAAAGTTCACGTCATCGTCGGAAAAGCCGAAGACCTCGGTCCGGTCCACGTAAATCGCGCCGAGCACGGATTGTTCCTGCCCGAGCATCGGCACGCACATCAGGGAACGGATGCTGCCGAGCCGGAAGGTCGCCTGATTCTTGAGGCTGGCGTCGCTCATGGCGTCCACGCAGAGCAGCGAGACCTGTTCGCGAATCACCTTGCGGATGACCGTCCGGCTGACCGGAATGCCGGCGTAGGCCATTTTCGCCCCGTCGTCGCGGTAACGGCCCCATTCGATGGCCGGAAGATCGTCCTCGTCCAGCTTCGCGAACATCACCCGCCCGGCATTGGTGGCCTTGAAAATCTGATCCGCCACGGTGGAATAGATTTTCTCGACGTCGTATTCCCGGGCGAGCAGTTTGTTCAGGTCATAGAAAAATCCGAGGATGCGACTGCGCTTGTTGAGGGTTTCGAGTTCGGTCGCCAGCGCTTCCGGGACGGCATTCTTGCCGTCGAGCCGGACGGCGGGCATGCCCGCGCTCGACAGCTTCGAGACGTCGTCACCCGATGCCCGCAGACTGAGCGGCTTCAGGAGGTCGGCGGCGTTCTGGAGCATGACGGTCCCGGTAATCGGTTTGTCGTCGTAATCGACCTGAACCTGCTTGACCGGTTCCGTGAACGTGATGAGGTAGGCGCCGATCCGGATTTCGTCGCCGTCGTTGAGTTCGACCCGACCGCTGCGCCCGAGATCGACGCCGTTATGGAGCGTTCCGTTCCGGCTGTTGAGGTCGCTGACGTAGTACTTGCCGTCAATGTGCTCGACCTGGGCGTGCGAGCGCGAGGCGCGCTCGTCGGAAATGACAATTCCGCTGGTCGTCGCTCGTCCGATGAGAATCGGAGAGGATTGGCAATCGAAATTCATTTTCTCGCCATTCGGCGCGGTAATTACGAGCTTTGGAATACTTTCCGCCATCGGTCGCTTCTCGCTGATCCAAAAACTGGGAAGTGTGTCTTACGACCGCCATCGGTCCGGGTTCGGTCGAATCGGAATTATCGCTTTACCACGAGTATTCGACGTCGAGGTGCGCCACATGCACGTTCGGCAATCCGAGTGCGTTGACTTCCGCCGTGACAATCTCCCGACAAACGGGTTTCAGATTGACGGCCAGAATCTGGGTCGGGCGGTGAAGTTTCTTCAATTCCTCGACGAGCAGTCGGGGCGTGAGGTGCTGCGAGGCATTGGCGACGCCTTCCAGGGCATTGTCGAACGCCACGTCCACGAACACCGCGTCGAGCCGGTCGAGCTGGTTCAGATGGTGCCAGAAGGCATCGGTGACCCCGGTGTCGGACGTAAATGCCACGCACGAGTGGTCGTCCTGAAGCACGACCCCGCAGGTTTCGACGGTATGGGTGACCGGAACGGCGGTGCAGGTGAGCCCGGTCAGTTCGAATGGCACGTTGTGTTGAAACGGAACGAATTCGAGCAGGTCCCCGTGGGCATTCCTGATTTTCGTGAAATTCGGCCAGATGACGTTGTTGAACACATGGGCCATCAGGCGGTCGATATCGGCGGCGGAAGCGTGGACTTTCACCGGCTTCACGATATCGGTGAACATTTCCGAAAAGATGAAGGGCAGGGAAGCGATGTGGTCGAGATGGACATGGGTGAGCAGGATGTCGTTGACCGCCAGCAGTTGCTCTCCGGTGAGATGGAACGCCAGCGCCCCCGCGTCAATCGACAGCCGGTCGTTGACCAGAAAGGAAATGAGCAACTGACTGCGTGGGTCGGTAATGCTCGGAAGAACTTTGACTTTCATCTACGTACGCGCCTCCGGGCGAACACACTGCCATCGAAACAACCGACATGTTTCAGAGACGATGCAGCGGTTCGGGATGAGGAATTATTGACCTTTGAAATAAAACCGGGACGTGTCGGCGATATGTTTCCGGCGTAGCTTCAAACGTTACCTATGTTTCGACGCCACCGCAAGAATTCACTTGAACTTCTGGAAATACTGTCGGGAAAAGGGCGGTTCCGATATTGACCTTTGACATAAGAACATTGACCTTTGACATAAAAAGTATTGACCTTTGACGTAAAAAGGGCCTGACTGATACGTGATCAAAAGGGCCTCAACCACAATATGTCGTGGCGGAAGGCCTATTTGCCCCCCCAGACCTGCACCGGATTCCACCCTTTGACGGCTCCAGTGGTACCAATATTGACCTTTGGCGTAAACCATTGACCTTTGACATAAAAAGTATTGACCCATGACATAAAAAGTATTGACCTTTGACGTAAAACCATTGACCTTTGACATAAAGAACATTGACCTTTGACATAAAAGTATTGACCTTTGACATAAGCAATATTGACCCTTGACATAAAAAACTGCCCGTAAGTTGTTTGAAACAAAGGGCTTGTAGCCGCCTATAACTATATGATATAACTATTATGATGATGATGGTTCCATCATTATCATTCACCCATCTCGAACAAGCGGGACAAACCGAATGCCGGGGAAACGAGCCAGCCGGAAGAAGAACGAGCCAGGGAAAGGCGAGCGCGAATCAGCGTCCGCCGACCATCCTGAACAGGGCGGTTCTGCCGATGGGGTTGAAAAACCCGAGGTGGTACGCATCGCGCAGGACGAATTCAATCTTGCCGTGTTTCCGATCGCCGTTCTCGACAAGCGCGCCCAGAAAAGCAAGAACTACCTCACGTTCACGGAGAACATCACGTCGAACGGGCGTGACATCCAGCGGACGTGGACGGTCATGCCCCACCCCATCGAAGGGCTCCCAAGTACAACGGATGAGGATGTTTACGTAGCCCTGATGGAGCTTTCGCATGAGCAGGGGGGGCAGAAAAAGGTCTATTTCAGCCGGTACGATCTGATCCGGCGGCTCGGCTGGCCGATGAACGCCAAGCACTACGAACGGCTCGAAAGTTCGCTGCGGAAGCTGGCCGCGGTGCGCATCGAGGCGAAAAACGCCTATGTGGACCGCCATTCCGGACGGTTGGTGGACGTCGGAATGAGCATCATCCAGGAATTCAAGATCTTCGACGAGACGTCGGGGAAGCGGTCGGGCGCGAAAAGCTACGTGATGTGGAGCGACCGGGTCGCGCAGAGCCTGAACGAGAAGCTGTTCAAGAAACTCGACGCGGATTTTTACTTCAACCTCAATTCCCCCATCGCGAAACGGCTGTTCCGGTATCTCGACAAAAAGTTCGGCGGCAGCGACTACTTCGTGATCAACGTCCGCAAGCTGGCGTTCGAGCACATCGGCATGTCGCGGGAACTGCATTACGTCTCGCAGATCATGCAGCGCATTGAGCCGGCGCTGTCGGAACTCATCGCCAAGCAGTTCCTGAGCGAATGGACGCTGACCGAGGAAACGATTCATTTCCGCAAGAACACCAAGTTCGGGCTCCGGATTCAGCAGATGTCGCTGCCCATCTACGACGTGATGGACGCAATGTGCGACGACGACCTCTCGCCCGAGGAGCGCGCGGTGCGCGATGTCGGGCTGCATCTCGAAGGGCAGCTCATCTCGCGCGGGATGATCGGTTCGGTCGCCAAGAAACTGGTCGATACCTACGGTTTGCAGGGCAAGCTGGACGCCATCGAGCAGGCCATCGCGACCTTCGACCGGCAGTACCGCAACCGCGCGCTCGGAAATCCCGGCGGGCTGCTCTACACCCTGATCGTCAACGGACAGCCGGAAAAAGAGGGTAAAGGTCGCTCCAAACCCAGTCGTGGAGCCACTGAGAAGGCCGTGGAGCCATCGGATCCCTCCGAGCCGACGCTCTTCCCGGTTTTGGCTCAGGATCGGCTCCAGGAGCTTGAACTCGGATACCTCGACTACCTCGAACGGACCGGCGAGGCGATCCTCCAGCGGATGAAGAAAGCCGAGCTCAAGGATCTCATCGCCCAGGAACGCGAGAACCTCTTCGCCTCCGACAAGCGCAAAATCTACGAACGCTGGGAAGACGACGTGCTGGAAGACCACCTGCGGCGGCTCATCGGACGCAATCTGGCGGCGCAGGAAGTCGAATCCTTCTCGGAATGGTGCGCCGAGCAGGGCATTCCCTCGCAGTCGTTCAGCGACTGAATTCGAATCTGAAACGCAGAAAGACCGGCGACGCGTTGGAGACGCATCGCCGGTCTTTGTATTTCCGGTCGGGTTTCAGTTGGCCGCGTTGTCGCGGGTCCAGACCGTGAAGAATTTGATGACTCCCCACAACCCCGCGTAACCGCCCATCACAAACAGGCATGCAATCAGTATTGCCGTCATATCGACCTCCATCCAAGCGAGTTCACGAAATCTCAGGGACGCCCTTTTTCCGAAAGGTACAAAACCACTGTAGCGCATGCCGGTGTCTTTTTGTACGTTGCCTAGAGGAGCGGGCCCCGGCGCGCTTCTTCCCACTGCACCAAAATCCGAATTTTCAACCCCTTCCCTGTGAGGATGCCGCATGCCGCACGCCACCGCCGAAAAACTCGAATCGACCTCCCCGACCGTCAACAATGATGCGCTCTACGAGCAGTACCAACACGCCTGCGACATGACGTTTCGCAACACGGTCGACATTTTCGTCCTGAAAGCCGCCTTCGAACTGGGCATTTTCCGCCATCTCGCCGAGAGTTCCCATTCGATTGCCGAACTGGCCGAACTCACCGGCGGGCGGCCCAACCGGCTGGTGAAATTCACCGACATGATGGTGGAAATGAACTTGCTGGATAAAAATCCGGACGGTTCGCTCGCGCTCTCGGCCTTCAGTCGCCAGTTTTTCCTGCCGCCGAACGCATCCAACGAAAATCTGACGATGGAGCCGTTCGTGCGTTACGCCCTGACCGTGATGGAGCGCTATCACCTCCATCTGGCGTCGGTCGTGCGCGGTGAAATGGACTTTACCGCCCTCACGCCGTGGCCGCCGAAAACGCGCGAGGACAGCGAGTTTTACGAGGAAATCCACCGCAGCAACAATTATTTCATCCGCGAACTGATCCGCGACGAAGCCGATTTCTCGGGCGTCACCCGGCTGGTGGACGTCGGGGGCGGCAACGGCGACATTTCCATCGCCATCGCCAAAAAATATCCCGATCTGAAGGTGACGCTGCTCAACCTGCCGTCGGCGCTGGAAATCGTGGCCGACAACGTCGCGAAAAACGGCCTTGCCGACCGCATCGAGGCGGTATCGGTCGATATGTACCGCGAGCCGTATCCGGAATGCGACGGCCTGCTGTTCGCCCGGATTCTCTATCCGTTCAATGCCCAGGTGTGCGGCATGCTGCTCGGCAAGGCGTTCGCGGCCCTGAAGAGCGGCGGCACGGTCGTCATCGCCGACATGCTGCTCAAGGAAGAGCGCGGTCAGGCGAATTCCGATTACCTTGCACACTTCCTGACGAGCGTCGGCGTCGATCCGGCCATGATGACGTTCAAGGATCAGGATGAATACTTCGCCGTGCTCGAACAGGTCGGCTTCCGCGACGTCCGCAAGGTCGAACGTCACGGCCAGGTGATCTATCAGGCGGTGAAACCGTAGGAAGAGAAGGGATCAGGGGTCTGGAATCAGGGATCAGAGGAATGAAGAAGGGTTCTGGGTTTTAGGTCTGGGGTTTTGGAAGCCGAAACTATTTGCTCATCAGAATGTGATGAGCAAGACCCAAGACCCAAGACCCAAGACCTAAAACCGTTTTAAAACCTGATCCCTGATCCCCGGCCCCTGACACCTTTTCAAAGCACGGGCAGCGAAATCGTGAAGGCCGTTCCGATGCCTTCCGCGCTTTGCGCCGTTATCGTGCCGCCGTGGGCGGCGACGATCCGCTGGACGATGGCGAGACCGAGACCCGTTCCGAGTTGGCGGGTCTTTTGTTTTGCCTGGTAGTAGGGGTTGAAGATGTAGGGCAGGTCGCGGGCGGGAATGCCGGTCCCGGTGTCCTGTACGCGAATCAGGGCAAATCGCTTTCCGGTTTCGAGGCCGGTTCCGGTTGTTTCCGAAACCGTGACGGAGATGGTCCCGCCCGAAGGGGTGAACTTGACGGCGTTCGAAAGCAGGTTGCCGAGCGCCCGGAGCATCCGTTTCCGGTCCATGAAAATTTTGCCGAGGTCCGGGGCAGCCTCGAAAACGACCGTGAGTCCCTTCTGCTGGGCGGTCAGACGGATATGTTCCGTGGATTCCTCGACGACCGGCACCGGGGAGATGGCGAAGAACTCCATCGTGTCGCGTCCACCTTCGGCCTTGGCGAAATCGAGGATTTCATTCACCAGCGACATGATGTGGTCCACTGTTCGGTAACTGTGGGTGAAAATGCTCCGGAGGTCATCGTCAAGGAGGCGCGCGCTGTCGGCCCGCATTTCTGTGAGTTCCAGCGCGGCCAGAATCGTACTCATCGGAGAGCGGATGTCGTGGACCAGCACCGCCGTGAACTCCTCGCGCTGGCGGGCGAGTTCCTCGAGTTTCCCGACCGATTCCTGGAGCAGGGTGGCTTTCTGGTCGAGCTGGAGCTTGAGTTCGTGAATCCGCATCGCGCTGCGGACATGCGCCAGCAACTCCTTCTGTTCACAGGGTTTGACGAGATAGTCGTCGGCCCCGGCGTCGAGGCCCTGGACCCGGTCGTCGAGCTCGCCGCGCGCCGAAAGCATGATGATCTGGCTGTTCGAGAGCCGGGCGTCGTCCCGAATGCGTCCGCAGACTTCCGGGCCGTCCATCGTGGGCATCATCCAGTCGAGCAGGATCACTCCGGGACACCTGGCTTCCGCGATGGCGAGGCCCGCCGGGCCGTCGTCGGCCTGCATGACCTCGAATCCCGCTTTGGAAAGGATGCGCGTGGCAATAAGCCGGAACGTCGCGTCGTCATCAATAATGAGAACCTTTGAAGGCATGTTGAAACAGGCGAAGTGGAGGTTGGCGGCTGCTGGATACCTTGAACCTACGCCGAAAGACGCGAGCCGTTCAAACGGTCATGCCGATTTCCCGGTTTTTTCATCGGGCGCGGCGTTCGGAGGCCCGTAAAAAGCCCCCGCGCGCCGGAGTGACATGCGAACCGGTGCGCGGAGGCCTCAAAACGGTTTTCCGGCACTGTTCAGTCGGTGGCGTCGGTCACCGCGCGAACCGGCGAAAGCTGTTCCTTCGATTTGCCGCGATTCCACCAGAGCGAAAGCCTTCCCGGACGAAGCCGGAAATGGTCCGTCGGTTCTGGAAAATGACCCGCAGCCACGCGCCGGTCCCCATCTGCGGGAAGTAGATGCCCCGGAAAAACAGCCGGGCGATGAAGATGGTGGCCCGGTTCGACAGCGGCTTGTGGCGGATTTTCTCGACGGCGAGGTGAATCGCTTCCGGGCTGTAGGTTTCGCTCCAC
>JAAFHI010000403.1 GCA_013298335.1 Actinomycetota bacterium | reverse complement strand
CAACAGGACGTCTCGCTGGCCGAAAAGGTGAAGTTCAAGGGGCTGAAACTGTCGAAGCCGCAACGCCGCGCCATCGTCGCATTTCTCGACCGCTGTCCCGCGCTCGCCGAGGACCTGCTGCGCTATCGCAACCTCTGGATTTCACTGTCGAAGTGGATTCATCCGGGCGACTTCGTCGGGAAGTTTCCGAAGGTCGCGAAAACCTTCGACGATCTTCGCAATGAACGTATCCACAGCTTCGAATCACGGGTTTTCCGGTCTCCCGTCAATCAGCGCCCGGCCATCCTGCGCGAACGCCCCTCAATGCTGATTCGGCGTCTGACGTGGCTGGCGAAGGACCTTCCAGCCAGGGCAATTGCGGGGGCGGTTCGCGAACTGCTCGCCGAACCCGACGCCGTCCCGCTGCCGTTGCTGCTCACGACCCACGCGGCTTTGAAATACACCGAGGCGCGCGCGGTCATCGTCAAAAGCGGGAAACCACACACCGTCGGGCCGCGCCCGGCCAGTGGCGACCTGTCGCCGATCCTCGATGCCCTCGATGAACTGATTCTCGCGAAACTCACAGGGAAAAAGGACTGGACGACCGTCTGGGTCGATCCCGCCCTCAACAACCTCGTACTTCCCTTTCAGGCGCGCAAGCAATCCGACGGCCTGCTCAATCTGGCGCGGGGTTCGCGAATCCCGTTTGATGGCGAAGTGATTCGGCTATTCGTCTACTGGCACGAACGCGCGAACCGGACCGACCTCGATCTGAGCGCCATGAAACTCGACGAGGAATTTTCCTACATCGGCCACGTCGGCTGGAATAACTACGGCGGCGGCAAAGACGTGATGCACAGCGGCGACATTCAATCCGCGCCGCACGGAGCAGCGGAGTTCATCGACCTGCGCATCGCGGCCCTTGAAGCAGGCTACATCCTGCCCGCCGTACTCAAATTCAGCGGCGAGCCCTTCACCGAACTGCTTGCCTGTCACGCGGGATGGATGCGGCGGGTCAATGTGGGAAGCGCCACGCAGACGTTCGACCCGAAGACGGTGGCCGAAAAAATCGAGGTCAAACAGAGCGGACGCTGCTGGGTTCCGTTTCTCTTCGACGTTGCCAATCGCGAACTCGTTTTCGTCGATCTCTATCTCTCCGGCTCGAACATGATCGAACAGAACCCGCATTTCCCGGCGCTCGCCAAAGCGGTCGCGGCATTCCGGTTTTCGAAGCCGACTTTCGGCGCGCTGGCGCGGTGGTATATAAAAGCCAACGGCGCAATCGAGACACCGCGCGACGCGGCCACAACGACCATCGGTACGACCGACGACTGCACCATCAACATCTTCAGACTCGTGGGCGAAGGCGTTACTTCCTTCTCACTCAATTGATCCAGTAACTCCGATTTCCCACGTTTTATGAGTCTGGGCGTCTCGGAGTCGGGAGTCTTGGAGTCAATACAGAATGTCTGTCTTTTGACTCCAAGACTCCCGACTCCGAGACGCCCAGACTCACAAACTCCAGTTTATTTCGGGCTTGCCGTTCTTCTTCAACGCTTCATTGATCGTTGAATAGGGCTTGCTTCCGAAGAATCCGTTGCGCGCCGAGAGCGGCGACGGATGCGCGGTCTTGATGACCGTGTGGCGTGCGGCATCGACGAGCTTTTCTTTCTTCTGCGCGTACGCCCCCCACAGCACGAACACCACCGGGTCGGGCTTGGCGCTCACCGCGCGAATGACCGCGTCGGTAAAGGTTTCCCAGCCGCGATCCTTGTGCGAATTCGGCGTATGCGCCCGGACCGTCAGTACCGCGTTGAGCATCAGCATGCCCTGCTTGGCCCAGCTTTCGAGAAAACCGTGCTTGGGAGGCGCGATGCCGAGATCGCTGTGCAGTTCCTTGTACATATTGGCGAGCGACGGCGGGGGCTTGATGCCGGGGCGTACCGAAAAACACAGGCCGTGCGCCTGTCCGTCGTCGTGATAGGGGTCCTGGCCGAGCAGAAAGACGCTGACCGATTCGTATGGCGTGAGGTGAAACGCCGAGAACACGTCTTCCTCCGGCGGGAAAACCTGGTGCGCGGCGCGTTCACCGGCAACGAAGGTTTCAAGGTTGTTGAAGTAGGGCTTGTTGAATTCCTCGCCGATGACGGCGTTCCACGATGCGGGCAATTGAGGGGGCATGAAATATAGCTCCTTGAGAAATTATTCGCCCTGCCCGAACGGACGGGGCTGTTTCATCCAATCCCCGTGATGGAGTTTGAAAATTGGTATTGGCAAGAACCGGTCGGTTCGATTCGGGAAAAGGCGCGAATGCGCCGGCAGAAAATAGCCGCGCCCGTAAGGGCGTGGGTGGCACGGCAACCAGACGCCGGAGCGCCAACGGCGCGGCACAACAACCGGAAGTGTCGCCGCTGACGCGGCTCACGAACTTCTCCCACACCGCCACCCCGCCCTCACGGGCGGGGCTATTTTCTGTCGGCGCATCCGCGCCTCTTTTGTTCAAACTCGACGCAGTCGTTATTACCGGTTCAAATTTTCATAAACCATCATGGGGCTTGAAATTAAATCGCCCGATCCGTTCGGGCCGGGCGGAAAACCTACACACCGATTTTCGGACAGAACGCCGCTATCGCGCATTCGTCGCACTTCGGCTTTTTCGCGGTGCAGACATAGCGTCCGTGCAGCACGACCGCCGGTCCCCAGAAGGTCCAGACGTCCTGCGGCAGCAGTTTCATCAGATCGGCCTCGATGGTCGGCGGGTCGGACGACGGCGACAATCCGAGGCGTTGCGACACCCGCGCGACGTGCGTATCCACGATGATTCCGGAGGCGATGCCGAAAGCCGTCGTCAGTACGACGTTGGCCGTTTTGCGTGCCACGCCCGGCAGCGTCACGAGTTCGGCCATCGTGCGCGGCACTTCCCCGTTGAACGTCTGCACGAGCATTTTCGCCACCGCCTGCACCGTCTTCGCCTTGTTTTTGTAGAACCCGGTCGGGCGCACGTCTTCCTCAAGCACCGCAATGTCGGCCTCGGCGTAGTCGCGGGCCGTCGGGTATTTCGGAAAAAGCGTTTTGGTCACGCGGTTCACGCGCTCGTCGGTGCATTGCGCGGCGAGAATCGTGGCGACGAGCAGATCGAGCGGGGTTTCCCAGTCGAGTTCATAACGGGCATCGGGAAAACGTTCGCGCAGGACGGGCAGCGCCTTTTCGACAATGTCGGCGGGTCGGGACATTCGGAATGTTTCACCTTGATCGGCGCGCCCGAAAGGGTCGTCGCCTTGAAATATCGTCATCGGGAAGCGTAAGTTTGGCACATACCGAAAACCAGAGTACAGAACCCGATGCCCCTCCTGTCCATCGAAAACCTCACCGTTTCCTACGGCGCCATCGAAGCCATTCAGTCCCTCTCGCTCACGGTCGAAAAAGGTGAATGCGTCACCCTCATCGGCGCGAACGGCGCGGGCAAAACCACGACGCTCAAAACCATCGCCGGACTGCTCAAACCCAGACAGGGCAAGGTCGTCTTCGACGGCCAGGACATCACCGGCCTGCCCGCGCACGAGATTGTCGCGCGCGGCATCCGCATGTCGCCCGAGGGACGCGGCATTTTCGCGAACATGACCGTGCTCGAAAACCTGGAACTCGGGGCCTACCTTGCGAAAGATCGAATGAAGGTCGTGGCCGATCTCGAATATGTCGGGACGCTGTTTCCGCGGGTGCAGGAGCGGTTGAAACAGGTGGCCGGGACGCTCTCCGGCGGCGAACAACAGATGGTCGCCATCGGACGCGCGCTCATGGGACGCCCGCGCCTGCTCCTGCTCGACGAACCCTCGCTCGGCCTCGCGCCGCTTGTCGCCAAGACAATTTTCGACGCCATTGACACGCTCAACGCAGAGGGCGTGACCGTTCTGCTCGTCGAACAGAACGCCAACGCCGCGCTGAAACATTCAAAACGGGCTTACGTGCTGGAAACCGGAAAGATCACGTTGTCGGGGAGTTCGGAAGAACTGGCCCGCGACGCGCGTGTCCGCGAGGCGTATCTGGGCGAGTAACTTCCCTCCCTCACGGTCGGGGTTCCATACCCATTCCACCGACGGTATGGAACCCCGACCGTGAGGGAGGGAAAGTCCTAAAGAGAAACAAGTTTCCGGACAATCTCCCGCGCCGCAAACGGATGCGCGATGCGTTTCACATTGGCCTGCATTGCCGCGAGCCGCGCCGGGTCGTCGAGCAGACGGTCCAGCTTCCAGCTCAGAACCGGCAGGTTGTTGCAGCGGATGGCCGCGCCCGCTTCGAGCAGGTGGTCGGAATTGCGTTCTTCCTGTCCGGGAATCGGATTGACGATCACGAAGACCAGGCCCTTTGCCAGCGCCTCCGACGTGGTGAGCCCGCCGGGCTTGCCGAGCACGATGTCCGCCGCGCTCATGTACTCGTCCATCTCGGTCGTGAAACCGACGCCACGAATCGTGACGGGCGCATCCTTCGGCGCTTCCTTTGCCAGTTTGTCGAGACGTTCCTTGAGTTCCTGATTGCGTCCGCACATGGCGAGCACCTGCGCGCGATTTTTCATTCGCGAAAGCGACGCGAGCATCGGCTCCATCGCCCCGACGCCGAACCCGCCCGCAGACACGAGAATCACCGGGCCGTCGGGCGCGAGGTCGTGCT